>JANXXV010000352.1 GCA_025350445.1 Bryobacteraceae bacterium
GTCCGCGATCTGAAGCTTGCGATGGCCGCCATCGTGCTCCCACGCAGGCTGGAATTCGTCCAGCGAGAGCTCCTTCGAGGGTGCGAAGACGCTCTTCCGCCGCTTCATCAGGCAGGCGTTCCTGGCGATTTGAAAGACCCAGGGCCGGACCCGCTCGGGCTCCCGAAGTTGACTAAAGCTCTCGAAAACCTTTAGCAACGTGTCCTGTGCTACTTCTTCCGCATCCTCGCGGTGGCCGCACATCAGCCAGGTGTAATGAAAGATCTTGGCCCGGAAGTGCTCCGCGAAGCGGTTGAACGCCTCGGCGTCACCCGTCATCAACTTGCGCGCGAGTTCCACTTCGGCTTCCCGTTCCAAGGTTCAGTACCGCTTCCGATTGTAACGGGCTTGGGCTGAGCGCTAAACATGTGCCGGAACGCCGGCATTGATGGTGATCCCGATACTTGGCCCCGCCAATAGTGTGTTGTGGATCAGGCAGGCTTTTACGGCGCGCAGAATACCGGCTTGATGGCGATCATCCAGTCCGGGTGCTGTCACCTCGATTTGGAACGATGCCAGCCGCGCCGGCTGCGCAGCTTTTTCCGCGGTGACTCGTACGTGTAAGTCGGCGACCGGCAGCAGGCGTGTATGCAAGTACTGCGCTGCATAGTAGGCGGCGCAACTGGCGAGCGAGACCAACAGGAACTCCGGTGGCGACATACCTTCATCAGAGCCGCCGTTCTCCAGTGGTTGACCGCAAATGACCCGATGGCCCCGGGCGGCGATTTCGAACTTCGAATTTCCCAGGTATTGCGCTGTGACTTCCATAAACTTTTCCTTTCTGATTCTTAAGATGCAAGCAAGCTGCAAAGGTGACACGTTGTCACCCCGGCAGAGTAATTGCATCAAGAGAACTATAGGAATGAAGAAAACACTACTAGTGCTGGTTTTGTGGCCGTTGCTGGGTGCGGCACAAGACGCAATCTCGCTAAAGGACGCAGTTCGCTTGGCGATGGACAAGAACAAATCGGTGGAGGCCTCGGCCGCCGCGCGTCAGGCTGCGGAAAGCCGGGTCGCGGCGGCACGTGCCGGTAACCTGCCAAAGGTCAATTACTCGGAATCGTGGGCCCGCAGCGACAATCCAGTCTTTGTGTTTTCTTCGTTGCTCACGCAGCATCAATTCGGCGAGCAGAATTTCCAGGTTGGACCGCTGAACCGGCCTGATTTCCTGAACAACTTTCAAACGCAATTTACGGCGGATCAACCGCTGTATGACGCAGGCCAGACGAAGCACGCGGTCCGCTCGGCCGAGCTGGCAAAAGATCTTACTACCGAGGATGGCCGGCGCACCCAGATGGATATGACGGCTAGCGTGATCCGGTCCTACTACGGGGTGCTGTTGGGCACCGGGCAATTCAATGCCAGCAGCCAAGCCATGCGGTCCGCGCAGGCCGACCTCGATCGAGCGCAAGCGGTGCGGTCCGTGGGAATGTCCACCGATGTCGATGTGCTGTCCATCCGCGTTCATCTCGCCGGCGTTCGCGAGCAACAGATCCGGCGGGAGGCTGACCTTGACGTGGCCCGCGCGGCGCTGAACGATGCCATGGGCCTGCCGCTGGATACGGCGCACACTTTAACCACAAGGTTGACGCCATTGCAGCTTCCGGCGGGCGTGCTCGCGGACTATGAACGGAACGCTCTGAGTGAGAGGCCGGAGGCGCGCCAGGTGAAGTTGGCCACAAGTCTGGCCCGGAATCAAGCGGCCAGCGTGCACAGCAACCTGCTGCCGCAAGTAGGCGCTCACGCCGTTTTCGAGGTGGACCGGCAGCGCGTTTTCGACAGGGGCGGAGCCAATTGGCTTGTCTCGATCGGCTTGCGTTGGAACCTGTTCAACGGCTTCAGCGATAAAGCGCGCATCGAAGAAAGCAAGTTCGCACTGCGCCGCAGCGAGGCCCAGCAGGAACACGCCTCCTCGGCGATCCGGCTGCAGGTCCGCCGGGCGTTCGCCGATCTGCGCTCCGCCGAGCAGCGCATTGAGGTCACGAAAGCGTCTGTGGCGGAGGCGGAAGAGAGTCTTCGCATCACACAGAATCGCTACGAAAGCGGGCTGAGCAACGTCACCGACCTGCTGCGAACCGAAGCGGCTGTGCTGGAGGCGCGGACGCGGTACCTGGCGGCTATTCACGATCAGCGCATCGCCGCTGCCATGCTGCAACTGGCGGCAGGAACGCTGAGTGCGGATTCGGAGGTCTTGAACTAGATGACGAAGCGCCTATTCATTCCGATTTCGTTGGCGGTCTGGCTGGCGGGTTGCGGCGGGGCTTCCAAGGAAAAACCGCCCGCCTCCGCGGTGCGCGCTGTTCGGGTGACCACGTTTACGGCAACTACTGAAACATGGCCTTCGAACTATGAGGCGACAGGGACCGTGCGCGCCCGTTCGTCCGCTGCGATCTCAGCGAAGTTGATGGGCTACGTGCGCGAGGTAATGGTGCAGGCTGGCGATCGCGTGCGCCAGGGGCAACTGCTGGTGACGCTGGATACACGCGATCTGGACGTTAGTTCGCGGCGCGCCGAGGCCTCCCGTGAGGGCGTTCGGATGGCTGTGCCCGAAGCCGACAGTGCCATCGCCGCGGCGAAAGCCAATCTCGATCTGGCGCATGCCACGTTCGGCCGCATGGAGCAGTTGCTGCGGAAGAAGTCGATCTCGAACCAGGAATTCGATGAGGCGTCGGCCCGGCTCAAGGCGGCCCAAGCGGCCTATGACATGGCGCGTTCGCGGCGCACCCAACTGAACTCGAAGCTTGCGGAAGTAGGTCAGGAAGTGGGAGCCGCCGCGGTGATGCGCAGCTACGCCGATGTTCTGGCGCCCTTCGCCGGCACGGTGACGGCAAGATCGGTGGAACCCGGCGGTCTGGCTCTGCCTGGTGCGCCGTTGCTCGTCATTGAACGTCAGGGAACCGAACGGGAGGGCGCTTACCGTCTGGAAGCATCGGTGGACGAATCTCACTTGGCGGCGATTCGAGTGGGTCAGCCGGTGTCGGTCACATTGGATAGCGTTGATCGCACACTGGAGGCGCGTGTTTCCGAGATCGTGCCCGCAGTGGATGCCGCCTCGCGTACTTATATCGTCAAGATTGACCTGCCCGCGCTGCCATCGCTGCGCTCCGGGGTATTCGGGCGCGCTGCATTCCACCTGGGAACCAGGCCGCTGTTGGCGATTCCGGCGGAGGCCGTCACTGAGCGCGGCCAGTTGCAATCTGTGGTTGTCGCGGACAACGGCATTGCGCGCACGCGGCTGATTACGGCCGGGCAAAAGGTCAACGACAGAGTGGAAGTGCTTTCCGGACTCAGCGCCGGTGAAAAGGTCATCTTCCCCGTGCCGCAGGAGCTTACGGACGGCGCCAGAGTGGAGGTCCGCCCGTGAACGCAGAACGTACGCTCGGTCCGGCAGGCAAGTTCGCTCATGCTTGGATTGGGTCGAAGCTGACGCCGCTGGTGATTGTGGGCTCACTGCTGCTGGGTGCGTTCGCGGTGTGGAAGTTGCCGCGCGAGGAAGAGCCGCAGATCATTGTGCCGATGGTGGACGTCTTCGTCCAAATGCCGGGTGCGTCGGCGCGGGAGGTGGAAGAGCGCGTCACCAAACCCATGGAGAAGCTGTTGTGGGAGATCCCCGGGGTGGAGTATATCTACTCGACGTCCAGCCCTGGCATGTCTACGGCAATCGTCCGCTTTCTGGTTGGGCAGGACGAAGAGAAGAGTATCGTCAGGCTGAATCAGAAGTTGAACGCGAATCTGGACCTGATTCCGCCGGGCGCATCGCCGCCGTTGGTGAAGCCCCGGTCCATTGACGACGTGCCCATCCTCGGGCTCACGTTCTGGAGCAAGCGATACGGCGATTTCGATTTACGGCGCATTGCGGCGCAGGTGGATGACTCCATCAAGCAGACGCCGGATGTCTCAGCCGCCGCTCTGATCGGTGGACAGCGCCGGGAGATTCGCATCACGCTGGACCCGTCCCGGCTCAGTGCCTACAACCTTGCCCCGCTCCAGGTGGTGGGGGCGCTGGGCCTTTCCAACCGCAGGACGCGGTCGGGAGAATTCGCCAGTGGCAACCGGCAGTACATGCTTGAGGCCGGTGATTTTCTGCGCACTCCGGATGACGTCCGCAACGTGGTGGCCGGCGTGGCGAGCGACAAGCCGATCTTCGTGCGCGACGTGGCCCAAGTGACCGATGGCGGCGAAGAACCCACGCAATACGTGCGCTTCTCCGACGGGAAGGGCTTCTATCCTGCCGTAACAATCGCCGTCTCAAAGCGCAAAGGAACCAACGCAGTGGCGGTGGGCGAGGACATCCTGCAGCGTCTGGAACGATTGCGGGGCACCGTGATCCCATCCGGCGTTGAGATGACCATCACGCGAAACTACGGCGACACCGCTAAGGAAAAATCGAACGAGTTGCTGTGGCACATGCTGATTGCGGTGATCTCAGTGAGTGTCCTGCTGGCTATCACGCTGGGTCTCCGCGAATCGCTGATTGTGCTGATCGCGATACCTGTCACGCTGGCGCTGACGCTCACCGTTTTCTATCTCTACGGCTACACGCTGAACCGGATTACGCTCTTTGCACTAATCTTCTCTATCGGCATTCTGGTGGACGACGCAATCGTGGTGGTGGAGAACATCGTTCGCCACTGGCGGATGCCGGCCAATCACGACAGGCCGCCGTTCGAGGTAGCAGTCGTGGCGGTGGACGAGGTTGGCAACCCGAC
>JANXXV010000355.1 GCA_025350445.1 Bryobacteraceae bacterium
CTGTCCCCCGGAGATCTGTCGGCGTTGCGGGATGTGCCCCGGATCATCGCGGCCGGGGTGAGCTGCCTGAAAATCGAGGGCCGCTACAAAGGCGCGGATTACGTCGCATTGACCACGCGGGCCTACCGCCAAGCCGTCGACGATGCGTGGGCAGGCCGGGTATCGTCCATCACGCCGCGCCAGGAATTAGAGCTCGAACAGGTTTACTCGCGCGGCCTCGGGGCGTATTTCATTTCCGGCGTGAATCATCAGAACGTGGTGAACGGCCGCAACCCGCGCCATCGCGGTGTGCATATCGGGACCGTCGCCGCCGTTCATGATGCGAGCGTTTGCGTGCAGCCGGCGCCGGCACACGAAATTGCTCCTGTGAAAGCGGGCGATGGCGTCGTGTTCGATGCGGCCGATTGGCGCAGCCCGCAGGAAGCCGAGGAGGGAGGCCGTGTGTACCACGCGGCGCCGCAACTGGACGGCACAATGGAGCTGAGCTTCGCCAATAACGCGGTGAATTTCGGCCGCATTCGTACAGGCGATCTAGTGTGGCGCACGCACGACCCGGAACTGGATCGGGTAGTGCGTCCATTCCTTGACCCGGTGGCGCCGGTTGCAAAGCAGCCACTCACGGTGCACGCGACGGCCGCGGAGAACGAGCCGCTTCATACGCGCTGGACGGTACCTGCCCGCGGGACGTTGGCGGGCGAGCTTTCCGTCACGGTGGATTCACCCGGCGCGCTTGGCGCCGCTCAGAATCGCGGGCTTACGGAGGAGACGCTGAAAGAACAATTCGGCAGACTCGGCAACACGCCGTACGAACTCGCTGGACTAAACGCTGCAATCAGCGGCTCGGTTTTCGCGCCTGCGTCGTTGTTGAACCGCATGCGGCGCGAGGCGGTCGAAAAGCTTGAGGCACTGCAATCCCGTCCGGCAACCCGCATCATTCATCCCACGCCTGGCCTTCAACGCGAAATGCGCACCCATGCCGCCGATGCCGCTCAACTGCACTTGCTGGTCCGCAATCCTGAGCAGCTTGAAGCCGCGCTGGCGGCCAAGCCCGATAGCATAACTTTGGATTATTTGGATCTCTATGGCCTTCGCCCTTCCGTGCAACGCGGGAAGGCGGCGGGTGTGCAGGTTCGAGTAGCCAGCCCGCGCATACTGAAACCCGGTGAGAGCCGCATCGTGGCATTCCTGGTCAGCCTGGACTGCCCGATTCTCGTTCGCGCTAGCGGTATTCTCCAAACTCTGAAGGAAACCGGCAGTCAGCCATTGATTGGCGATTTCAGCCTTAACACCGCCAACACGCTGACTGCCGAGGCGTATCTTGCATTGGGGCTGGCGCGACTCACGCCCACTTACGACCTGAACGCGGCGCAGATCGGCGCGTTAGCCCGAACCGTTGGCCCGGAGCGGATCGAAACCGTCGCCTATCAGCATCTGCCGGTCTTCCACACGGAGCACTGCGTCTTCTGCCGCTTCCTTTCCACCGGCACTACATACCGCGATTGCGGGCGGCCTTGCGAACAACACCGTGTGGCCCTGCGGGATCCACAAGGACGGGCGCATGCCGTTGTCGCCGACGTTGGCTGCCGGAATACGGTCTTCGGAGCCGAGGCGCAGGAGGCAAGCGCGCACATGGATGCATGGCGCGAGGCGGGCATTCACCACTTTCGTCTGGAATTCGTGCACGAATCGGCCGATGAGGTGCAATGCGTCACGACCGCGTTCCAAGCCTTTCTCGCCGGCAGGATGAACGCCGGCCAGTTGAGCAAGGAACTGACGCGAATCGCTCCGGCGGGCGTAACGGAAGGCAGCCTCTTTGTACCCCACGACTACCAGCGTTTCCCGATTCTGCAATAGATGGCGGACTACCACAAAGCCGGATTGCTGCACGTGAAAGACGGGCGCGTTCTACTCTGCCGCAAGAAGCACACCACTTCACTGCTGATTCTACCGGGCGGCGGCATGGAGCCGGGCGAGACTTCGGAGGAATGCCTTAGGCGCGAGTGCCGCGAAGAGCTGGGCGCGGTTGAAGTCTCAAACCTTCGTCACCTCGGCGATTACGAAAGCCCCGCCGCCGGACAAGAGGGAAAGACCGTAAAGATCGAACTTTATGAAGGCGAACTGCAAGGTACACCCGCCGCACACTCCGAAATACAAGACGTGGTGTGGTTCGGCCCGGATGACGACCCGGCACTGCTTGCGCCGAGCCTGCGGAATGTCATCTTTCCGGACTTGCGCCGCCGTGGTTTGTTGAATACGGCGGCTCGCGGTAGCATCGTGGATTGGGTCTGATCCGCATTTGAACCTAAATCCGGCAGGTCAAATCGCGCGGATCGTGCCGAGTCACTGAATTGGCTCAGGATTTCAACTGTTCCGCAGTTCACCCGTCGGGTGGTAATTGATTTTTTACAATTGCTTGCGGGCTAACGACCTATCTGATAGTAGGTGAAGCCAACTGCTGGATTCAGGTTGAAAGCTTGCGGATTGCTGCGATCGAGAGCGTCCGCATGCTCCACTATGGCGGCTCGGGAAGGCTTTGTTGTCCTGTCCCTCGTAAGAGTTGACGACGGGCGCACGAGCGCGACCTGGGGGTCGCGCGCAGACAAGGTGTCTGCCCTACCTTCCGCCCGGTAGCATGTTGTAAAGAATTAGCCGGGACGGCACACTAGTGGATTGCTGCGATCGAGAGCGTCCGCCTGCTCAACTATGGCGGGTCGGAAATGCTTTGTGGTCCTGTCCCTCTTAAGAGTTGACGACGGGCGCAAGAGCGCGACCTGGGGGTCGCGCG
>JANXXV010000363.1 GCA_025350445.1 Bryobacteraceae bacterium
ATACGCTGAGCGCAAACTCTGTCTTGCCGCTTCGCTTGCCGCCGGCTCGTACGTATCTGCTCATGCGCGGTGCCACGACTCGGCGCCAGACATGTAGTTACCTTTTCTATCAAAACCGGCGCTCTGCTGCCACAGCAAGCACTCGTTCAAGGACTCGTCCGGGTCGACGAAATGCCCGCAAGTCCCCCTCACGCGCTTCACGAAAAGCCCTCAATAAATCCTCGTCACGATCCTGGAGCGGCTCCTCAATGGGATCTGATGCCATTCGTCGAGGACCTCACAACCATGGACACTCTGCATTCTTTCAAGGTCACAAATATTATTGGGGAAATGTGACTTACCGCACCGGTGAGCTGTCTCAGGCAATAGCGAAGAACTAAATGCATCGGCCCATCCCTTCCATCCCGCGCTGCTCAGCCGAATTCATCGGCACATTCTGGCTGCTGTTCGGGGGCGTTGTTAGTGTGGTGACGGAGGCGGCTTTTCCGGGTGCCGGCTTGGGTCTACCCGGGGGATTACTCGTTCTTGCGCTGGCTGTATTGACGGTGGCTTACGCGACCGAGCGCCTCTCCGGCTCTCATCTCAACCCACTCCTGCCGCTCGGCCTTGCTGCCTGCAAGCGCTTGCCGGTGCTGGAATTGCCAGCCTATCTTGTCGGATAAACTGCAGGATTCCTGGCTGCGGCCGGGGTGCTTAGCGGGGTGGCGCGCCGCGAGATGGGGATAGATTTATTCGGCGGGCAGGCGTCCAGCGGATACGGCGCCCATCTCTCCCCCCACACACTCAACGGCGGTCTGTATCTTTGCCGGGTTGGCACTGCCAGTTGTGTTTGCTGCGATTCTACTGGGCCCTCCCGGCGGACGCCGTTCGCCTCAGGGGTTCCCTTCGATAGCGATCAGCCTTGGGCTGACTCTAATCAGCCTGACTGTATTCCCGGTCCAGGCCTCATCGGCGCATCCCGCACCGCGAATGGAACAGCCGTTCTTGGCGGGTGGTTGGCCGATCGAGGCACTCTGGTTGTTCCGGGTGGCGCCAATCGCTTTTTTGGCAGGGTTGACCTACCCCGCCTTGGCTTGCGAACCCGCCACGAAAAGGTCTCTTACGGACCAAGCGTGCAGCCATGACGCTATCAAGCGGAACATACAGGTATCCTTGTACTCTAGAATCCAAGGGCTGACTTCGCCGGGGCAAGAAAAGCTTAGCGCACCAGACCCCATCTCGTACATGTAGGAAAGGAGGAACAACAATGCTGAATGACTTCAAAACATTCGTACTGAAAGGCAATGTACTCGACCTGGCCGTGGCAGTTATCATCGGCGCGGCATTCGGGGCCATCGTGACGTCCATGGTGAACGACGTCATCATGCCCCCCATCGGAATGGTCCTCGGTCACATCGACTTTAAGGAACTATTCATTAGCTTGAACGGCCAGCCCTATCCAACCCTTGCCGCCGCGAAGACCGCCGCGGCGCCAGTCATTGCTTACGGACAGTTCTTGAACACCGTAATAAATTTCATCATCGTCGCCTTCGTCATCTTCCTGGTGGTTCGAGCCGCTACCAAGATGCAGAAAGCACCGGCAGCCATTGCGGCGGCCCGGACCACGAAGGATTGTGCCTTCTGTTTCACGGCAATTCCAATTCCGGCGAAGCGCTGCCCGCATTGCACCTCTCAATTAACCGCCTGAGACGGCTGTTTTCATCAAGGAGCACGCATATGTCATTCAGACGAACCAGCAGGTTCGCCGCATTCCTGTTGTTGGGAACCGCATGGGCAGACCAGGTAGTCTTGAAGAACGGGGACCGCGTCACCGGCAGCATCATCAAGAAAGATGGTAAGACGATCACAATCAAGACCGACCAGTTTGGCGTCGTCACCGCTGCCTGGGACCAGGTGGCGGCGGTAACGGCCGAAAAGCCGCTCAACGTAGTTCTGCCGGACGGAAGAACCGTGCAAGGTACGCTTGCCACCGCGGATGGAAAGGTGGAAGTGGCAACCAAGGATGCGAAACTCAGCCTGGCGCCGGCGGAAGTAACCACCATCCGCGATGCCGGCGAGCAGACGGCCTTTGAACGATTGCAAAAGCCGGGCTGGTTGGACCTGTGGGCCGGAACCGGCAGTCTTGGCTTCGCCGGCACCAGTGGCAATGCGAAGACGTTGACCTTTACTACCGGCGTCAACGCCGCGCGCCTAACCAATACCGACAAAACCTCGATTTACTTCAATGCCATCAAGGCTTCCGCCCTCGCCAATGGCAAGACGTCGGAAACCGCGCAGGCCGTTCGAGGCGGACTCGGTTACGACCACAATATCAGCCCGCGCATGTTTGTGAATATCTTCAACGACTACGAATATGACAAGTTTCAAAATCTCGACTTGCGATTCGTACTCGGCGGCGGCCTCGGCTATCACGCGGTTCAGAAGGAGCGCAGCCGCCTCGATCTGCTAGGCGGCGCCGACTACAACCGATCGTCCTTCAGCACTCCGCTGATTCGGAACTCGGCCGAACTCTATTGGGGCGACGAGTACAGCTTCAAATTGACTGCCGCCACTTCGCTGGTCCAAAGTTTCCGGATGTTTAACGACCTTACGAATACGGGCTCTTACCGCGTGAACTTTGACTCTGGCGCGACCACAAAGCTGACGAAGTGGCTTAACTGGAATATCTCAATCAGCGATCGTTATCTCAACCGGCCCGCTCAAGATCGAAAGAGCAACGACTTCCTATATACAACCGGTCTCGGGATCACGTTCGCCCGGTAACCGCGCCGGAGTCTTCAACAAACGATCGAAGCCGCGCGGCGATCTGGTCGCGAATTTTACGAAACGAACCCAATCGCATTTCCTCGCTGCCTTCGACGGCCGCGGGATCCTCGAAGCTCCAATGGATACGTTCCGCCTTACCTGAAAAAATCGGGCAGCTTTCGCTCGCGTTGTCACAGACGGTGATTACGTAATCGAAGGGCGTGTCCCGATATTCATCCACGGACTTCGATCTGTGGGACGAAAGATCGACGCCCAGTTCCCGCATCGCAATAACCGCCTCGGGGCGCACGAAGCTCGGTTTCGTGCCCGCGCTGAAAACCGCGAAGCGCTCTGGCGCCATCGAACGCAAAAGCCCTTCGGCCATCTGGCTTCGCGCGGAATTCCCGGTGCAGAGAATCAACACTCTTTGTTTTTCCATTCAAATACCCTATTGATCCCGGTTCGGTAGAAACTTTTTGGACTTCGTCCGAATGTCCTCCCGAACTCTCAGGAATACGGCCGTCTTCGGTTCCTCTGTAGCGGTCGCGTTTGCAGACGGGCCAGGGAAGCCGGTGTAAAGCCGCTCGCCGCCGGCCTTGGCCAAACAGCCTGATCCTGCCTCAGGAGTTGGCGAACACTCTTCGGCATCTGAAGCGGCTTGCTCCGCGGGGCCGGCTGCAGCCGCCGGAAAGCCGGAGACCGTAAGGGCGCTGGAATGCATCTGTCGTCCATTCATCCTGTTCATTTGCTCCAGCGGATGGCTCTAGCGGCAAACCTTGAGAATGCTCTCCGGCCGTACCGCCTGGTTACGCGTGCAACATTCCGAGTAAAGAAAGCTCAATAGTTCCTGCAGCGACGCGGTGTTGGCCCGGTACCAGAGGTAGGTGCCGCGGCGTTCGACAAAGATCAGTTCTTCGTTTCTCAATTTTTCCAGGTGATGCGAAAGCGTGGACGCGGGAATGCCAAGCTCGGACTGGATGTCGCCCACCACCAACCCATCGGGATGGGCCGCAAGCAGTACGCGCAGAATCCGCAGCCGGGACTCGGTGCCGATAGCCGCGAACATGTCGGCATAACGCGCGCACTCCGCCACCTGTTTCTTCTTCATCTTTCTAGAATACTAGAAACATCAAATTTGTCAAATGAATCCATTGACTACTCTCCATGCTTCTGCAATGATCGAACTATAGTGATGGAAAACACGACAGATCGAGCCATTCCAGCGCCTAAGAGACTAAATGGCTTCGAACGGTTCCTCATCCTGTAGGTAGCTCTTTGCATGGTGGCCGGCCTTCTACTGGGGAAGGCTGCTCCGGCACTGATTGAGTCGCTGCGGCGGATGGAATTCGGCCAAGGAAGCCGCATCAATGTGCCGATCGCGATTCTGATCTGGCTGATGATCGTCCCTATGATGATGAAGGTCGACTTCGCCTCCATCCGTGAAGTGGGCCGCCGTCCCCGAGGCCTGCTCATTACACTTTTCGTCAACTGGATGGTGAAGCCATTCTCCATGGCGTTGATTGCCTGGGTCTTTTTCCGTTATTTCTTCGCCGGTCTAATCTCGCCGGACGAGGCCTCCCAATACATCGCCGGCTGCATCATTCTGGCCGCCGCGCCTTGTACGGCAATGGTCTTCGTCTGGAGCTATCTCACCGGAGGCGATCCCGGCTACACCCTTGTGCAGGTATCGGTGAACGACCTGATTATGCTCTTCCTGTTTGCTCCGATTATCCGGTTTCTGGTCAGCGGCGCGTCTTCCTTAGAGGTCCCATTTCAGGTGCTGCTGTATTCGGTGATCGTCTTCATCGTGGTTCCACTGGCCGCTGGCGTCGCCCTCCGCGGCTATTTCATCGCCAGGCACAACCGCCAATGGTTTGAATTTGAATTGCTGCCGAGGTTCGCCCCCATCGGCATGGGTGCGCTGCTGGCAACGCTGATTCTGATATTCGGCTTTCAGGCCGACAACATTACCGGGAAATTCTTCCACGTTGGCTTGATCGCAGTCCCTATCTTGATCCAGGTCTATTTCAATTCCGGCCTTACATATGGCCTGATGCGTCTGTTTCGGGTGGAATATTCCATAGCGGCGCCGGGAGCCCTCATCGGAGCCAGCAACTTCTTCGAACTCGCGGTTGCCACTGCAATTGCGCTGTTCGGGCCAAGTTCCGGAGCAGCCCTCGCCACGGTGGTTGGCGTGCTGATCGAAGTTCCGGTGATGCTCTCCGTTTGTTCTTTATACAATCGTACCCGCCACTGGTTTCCGGCTCCAACAGCCTCGCGGGAGTAGCACCCTACTAAGAGTCTGTCGGAATGAAACTGTTTTCAACCAAGAATCAATCACTTACAGACTATGTATAGTTCGTAACCTATTGATTCTACGTTCTAGGAATTCTATTTCCGACAGGCTCCTAGAGGCGGGAGGCTCAGGCCAGTTTCACCCCAACGGTTCCCAATACCATCCGAATATTGACACCCGGCAGCAGATCTTATAGCATCTTCGCTGAGTACTCGACCGCTCGAATGTCGAAGTGGAGATTCCACGTTGGGCCTTTTTTATCTCTTGATTCCGAAGACCGTGGTCCTTGCAGGTGTGGGCATTTACTACGTCCGTGAGACGGCGAATTCCATGTTCGGCGTGGCGCGCAACATGCCGTTCCCTTCAAGCATGGCGCAAGAGGCGGATGCACTCACCCCGAATGAGAGATGGGCCAGTCCATTTCCGGCACTCGGCATCTCTACTTTGGCTCCGGCCTGGTTTTGGAAAGGCCTGAATTCGTATGTACCGCGATGTCCATTTACAGTCCACTGCGAATTGACCCACAAAAGGCCGGTGGATGCGACCCCTTCTAGTGGAAGAGTGCCAGATTCAATTTGAGCTGAAGGTAAGCTTCTGAGGAGCTAAGAATGAAGAATCAGGAAGAACACGGCAGGCGAAACTTCCTGCGAACTCTAGGGGCGGGAGCGATAAGTCTGGCGCTTCCGGGCAGCGTCGCATCCGCCGCCGGCGATGGCGCCTCCAAACCGTTGCGCGGTATTTTTCCGATTGCGCAAACCCCATTCACGGAATCGGACAAGCTCGATTTGGATTCCCTGGTGTCGCAGGTGCGCTTCATCGACAAGGGGCGCGTTCACGGTTTCGTTTGGCCGCAACTGGCCAGCGAGTGGGACACGCTTACCGAGGCGGAACGGCTGGAAGGGGCGGAAGCCATTTGTGAGGCCGGGAAGAAGCTCAGACCCGCAATCGTGATTGGTGTGCAGGCTCCTGACATCGCAACTGCGGTCAAGTACGCGAAACACGCCCGGAAGGCAGGTGCGAACGCCATTATTTCCCTTCCCCCTGCCGGCCAAAACGACGACAAAGCCTTGTTCCGCTACTACAAGGAAATCGGCGCCGCGACAGAACTACCGCTCTTCGTCCAGGCGGTGGGAAAAATGAGCGTCGAGGCCATTCTGGATATGTACCGCGGCATCCCCACGCTGCGCTATGTGAAGGACGAAGCCGGCCAGCCGCTGATGCGCGTCGGCCCGTTGCGCCAGCAGAGCCACGACGAACTCAAGGTCTTCACCGGAGGGCACGGAAAGACCCTGATCGACGAGATGACGCGTGGCTTTTCGGGCAGCATGCCCGCGGCGTCCTTCGCCGATGTGTACGCCGCGGCCTGGGACTTGTGGCACGAAGGGAAAAAACAGCGGGCGCTGGAAATGTTCGGGAAGGCGGCTGTGCTGATCAACGAGATAAGCGTCTACGCCGACGGTATGAAATATATCCTGCACCTCCGCGGGGTATTCAAAACGTACAGCTCCCGCCAGCGGCCAAATGAGATAGCCGGTGGGGCCGCCCGCATCCTGCTGGACGAGACAGGAAAACAGGTATTGCGCGAAATCTTAGACCTGATGAAGCCTCACCTCAGGGTCTGAGAACTCGAAAACTTCTGTTGTTTTTACTACCCCTCGTTCGACGATTAGGTACACGGAGAAACTGACGATGAAGTTCATGATTCTGATGAAGGCCGATGCGAACACCGAGGCGGGCGCACTGCCGGACGAGACGCTGCTCACCGAAATGATGAAGTTTAACGAGGAACTCGTTAAAGCCGGGGTGCTTCTTGCGGCCGAGGGACTGCACCCAAGCTCCAAGGGCGCGCGCGTCAAGTTTTCCGGAAGCAAGTGTACCGTGACCGGCGGACCTTTCCCCAGGCCTAAGGAACTAATTGCCGGCTTCTGGCTGTGGAAGTTGAAATCGAAGGAAGAGGCAATCGAATGGGTCAAGCGCTGCCCCAACCCACATGGCTCCGATCTCGAGATTGAAATTCGCCAAGTATTCGACGCCGACGATTTCGGTTCCGAGATTCGGGAGATTGAGGATCGTCTGCGCGCTGCGGCGGAGGCTAACAAGTAGCGATTCAGGCCCGCGGCGCGGGCGTTCCCGATAGCGCGCGATCACCTTCCCGGCAGGGTCGCGGAACGTCGATAATTTCAGCGCCGTGGGCCGCTGCCAGAGACAAAGTGGCGTCAATGCCGCAGGCCATTATGCCGTACACCAGGATGAACGGCAACAGGCCAGGCTTTCCGGATATCTGAAGCCCGGTGACCCAGGCGCCGCTCACCTATCCGGTGCCGTTGGTGAAGCTTGGATGACTGCTTTCGCGATGCCGGATATTCCAGCCAAAGTCCTTCTCATAAGTGGCAAGCTTTGGCCGCAGGCCAATGGCGGGAATTTCCAGAAAACACAAGCGCGGGCGGAGTCGCAATGCGCGCGAACCCCCGCGATCCCACACAGTCGCGCCCCGTTCTTCACGCTTTACGCTGGCCACGGATTGGGAGAACATCCAGCGGTGTAATGTCTCCCGCCATCAGGAAATGTCGGCGTCGGCTTCAGAATTCCGGCTCCACGCTGCCTTGCGGGCTCGTGGCGGAGGTCTGCGTTTTCGACGTGCGCCGAGACAATGCGTGGCTTACTTCGTTCGGGCGCGGAAGCCGAAACTTCGCTCAATGGGTCCGGGGCGGACCCAGCATCACACCGCCCCGGCCACGCCGCTGTAGGTGAGCGTCGGGACAGTAGTTCCGCAGGATCCGGAGCGGTCAAGACTGGGTCCCGCCGTCTGAGTCTGCTACCATCAAAATGGAATTTTGCCATTACAACGTAGCTCTCCCCTCATCCCAATTTTCTTGATCGTGGTGGTCGATGTGCTCGGCCTCGCTATCATACTGCCGCTGCTGCCCTTCTACGCGGAAAAGCTCGGCGCCAGCCCCACAACCGTTGGACTGCTGGTCTCAACCTACGCCGTTTGCCAGTTGATCGCCGGACCGCTGCTGGGCAGAATGTCCGACCAGGTCGGCCGTAAGCGCCTCTTGCTGGTCAGCCAGGTTGGAACGTTCATAGGCTTTATTGTTCTAGCCTTCGCGCAGACGCTCTGGGTGGTCTTCCTGGCCCGCATCATTGATGGGATCACCGCCGGCAACCTCTCGTTGGCCCAGGCCTACATCTCGGATGTGACCAAACCGGAGGAGCGCACCAAAGCCTTCGGCCTTATCGGGATCGCCTTCGGTATCGGCTTTCTCATCGGACCCGCGCTAGCCGGGCTGCTCTCCGGGTACGGCTATCAATACCCGATATTCGCCGCCGCCGCCTTATCGGCCACCAGCGTACTCACCACCTGGAGACTGTTGCCATCGGCGAACACCGCGTCACCGGACGCCGCCAAGGACCGGCGGCTCTCGCTGCTCGATTGGGGCAACTACCTGCGTTACTTTCGCCAGCCCGGCCTTGCTCCGCTGCTCTGGCAGTTCGCCGCGTTTATCTTCGGATTCTCAGCCTTCATGTCCGGCTTCGCCCTCTTCGCCGAGCGCCGCTTCACCTGGGATGGACACCCGTTCGGGCCGAAGCAGGTGGGTCTTGTTTACGCCTATGTAGGGTTCCTCGCTATCATCCTGCAAGGCGGGCTACTCGGCCGTTTGTCGAAGCGGTTCGGGGACCGCATGTTAGTGCGGGCCGGATTCGTCACAGCCATTGCCGGGTTCACAGGCTTGGGCTTCAGCTATACCGTGCCGCAGCTTCTGTTGGCCTCAACCCTCTGCTCTTTCGGCACTGGCGCACTGCGGCCCGCCCTCACCAGCCTCATCACGCAACACGCCGGCCGGTCTGAGCAAGGCTCGGTGCTGGGTCTTACTCAGTCGCTGATGTCGATCGCGCAGATCGTCGCCCCGTTTATAGCGGGTTTGATGATCGATCACAGCATGTTGACCACATGGGCCATGATCGGAGTTGTCACCAGCGCGATCGGCTTGGCCGTCAAATCCGGCGCGGCCGAGCTAAGTCTTCACAAAGTCTAGCGACACCGAGTTCATGCAGTAGCGTAACCCGGTAGGCTTCGGGCCATCGTCGAATACATGCCCCAGATGCCCATCGCACTTACGGCACATCACTTCAGTCCGCTCCGACCCAAACGACCGGTCCGTTTCGGTCTTAACGTTTTCCTGCGCAATCGGAGCCCAGAAACTCGGCCATCCGGTACCAGATTCGAACTTCGTGTCGGAACTGAACAGCGGCGTCCCGCAGCAGATGCACGTGAAGATGCCCTTCTCATGCCACTTGTTGAACTTGCCGGTGAACGCGCGCTCGGTGCCCTTCTTCCGGGTCACTTCGAAACTGGCAGCGCCCAGTTGCTTCTTCCATTCGTCGTCGGTTTTAACCACTTTCTCCACCTTGACCTTTCCTTTCCTCTGCCCCTTCTCATCGAACTCTACCAGGGTTACCAGATCGCGGCCCCCCGCGGCCAGCGCGGTCATGGAGGCGAATGCAGAGGCAACAAACGTTCGGCGTGTAGTATCCATATCGGTTAATCCAGCGTACCCTTCTTTTTAATCCAATTGATCAGCAGATCTCTCAGCAACAGTGTTTTCGTCTCGAACTGCAGATCCGTAATCCCCAATAGCTTCCGCTCATGCTCATTTCCGGCGCTGAAGTCGCTCATGGTCACAATATACTCCCCGTCCGGCTCCACCGTGCGGCCTCGCGTCAGCGCCCGTGAAAGCTGCGACCCCTTGAACTTGCCTACCGCCATCTTGTTATCGAACGGCATGATGTTCCATACCGCGCGCGCCAGCAGCTTGCCTTTCGGCAACCGGTCCCGTACCCCGCCCTGATTCATGTAGCTGAAGTCCGCGTGCATCTCGTCCGCCATGGCGCGTTCCATCAACAGCTTCAACTCAGCCCCGGCAATCTCCCGCTTCGATTCGCCAATCGGCACATCGACAATTTTTGAGACCTTTGCCTCCCACTTGTCGACTACCTTCTTGACGTCCGGAGCGGGCTTCACGGTACCGGCATCCACCGGAATCTTCTTCCAATCCCACGATGCAATAGACCGGTGGGCCACATCCACCTGCATGTCGAGCCGCCCTAATTCCACTCCATATGCCTTTGATTCCACGCCCACGCGTCCGTCCACCACTTGAGCCTTGTCCAGCCCCCGATGACTATGGCCGGTTACCACAACAGCCACCCGCGGCACCTTGCGCAGGATGTCCGCTCTCTCGGCGGGTTCAATGTGTCCCAGCACCACAATCAAGTCCGCGCGGTCCCCAATTTCGTCCACGTATTTCTGAACCGTCTCAACCACAGGCAGCACATGCCACGGACCGGCGCCGCCCGCCGCCAGATAGTTGCTCTCCAGATCGCCCATCACCGCGCCGATCACCGCCACGCGAATCCCATTCACCTTCCTGATCAGATACGGACGCCGCGCCAGAAGTTTCCCGCTATCGTCCACAACATTCGCCGAGACGGTAGGAAACCTGGCTACCTGAAAGAACTTGAGAATCGTCTCCCAGCCGTAATCGAATTCGTGATTACCCAGGGTGGACACCTGAATCCCCAGCTTGTTCGCCACCTGATACACCGGTACACCGCGGAAGATCGTCGATACCGGGCTGCCCTGCACCAGATCTCCCGCATTCATCACAATGCAAGACTGGCAGCCCGCGGTCTCCCGGCGAATCACCGCCGCGTACTCGGCAAAGCCTCCCAGATTCTTTGTGTCCGGCAAGAACCGCGCATGAAGGTCGTTGGTGTGAAGGATGGTCAGAGCACGCGTCGCCGTCTGCGCGAAGCTCGATGCGGCGAAGAGTAAGACAAGCAGCAACCCGCGGATCATATTCAATGAG
>JANXXV010000377.1 GCA_025350445.1 Bryobacteraceae bacterium
ACGTGTCCATTCGCCAGAGCCAATCCGCTGGAGTTGACCGTCGACGTGACGGTCGTCCCGCTGGAGTATAGCTCTTTCCCCGTGGCAGCATCTAACGCGTAAAGAATCGCCGGATCGCGCGACAATACGAAGACCATCCCGTTCACCACCACCGGAGCAACAGGCGCGGCCAGGTCCTGCGAAGTCCAGGCGGCCTCCAGCACCGGCTTGCCGCCGGAACCGGTCACCTTGAACGCACCGGCGCCGTGCGGTAGAGCAACGTAGATCCAGCGCGTCCCGCTCGAATCCTGCCAGGTGGCTAACCCGTTCGCAGGCCCAAGGGGCAGGCTCGCGGCCATCGTGCCGGCCGCAAATAGCACCAGCTTCCCAGACTGCGTGGCAGCAACCAGCAGGTCACGGCCTTTCCACTGGAAAGGGATCGGAGCGGACGCGATTTTCTCGCGCTGCGGCAGTCTGACCATGCCCCGCCCTGCCAGTGTTTCGGGAGCCAGCGACACAGCCGCACCGTCACCGGAAGTTGCCTGTATGGCGCCGTCAAAACCAATCGAAACCCCCAGGCCGGCCGCCGGTGAGAATCGCGGTTTCGCATCCGGCACCGTTACATCCAGTGCCCAGACGCCATCCGGAGCGCCCCCGCAATTGCCTGAAGTAGTGGTGTATACCGTCTTGCCTGCAAAGTTCAGGTTAGAGGCCTTGGCGTTCGGCGGCAGAAACTTCACCGGCGCGCCGTAGTCCTGTCCGTTGGGAGTGCGAATCGTGTGCAGAAAACCGTCGCTCGTCAGCACATAGAGCGGCCTGGGGGGCGTAGGGTCCTCATACTCGTCGTTGGGCGCAACCTGCGGGGCAAGCACCGGAGCCGCCGTCAGTCCGCCACACGGCCGCGTATCCGCACCAGTCTCGATGTGGCGCTTCCAGAAGATCCGGCCCAGGTCGGCGTCTACCGCATACAGGTTGTCCGAGGAACCGCCCACGAATACCAGTTCCTTCATACCGCGGTGCGTAATAATCGGACCGAAAATCACCGGCGCAGTCAAGGAATTGGGCCCGCGGGATTGGTTGTCGAGCTTTAGCTTCCACAATAGTTTGAACTGTGGCAAGCTCTCCCGCATGATGTATCGTTCGCGCCGCTGCCAGCCGCTGCGCTGCGGATCGCCGCCATGGTTCAGCCAATCCGGCACCGCCGCCACCAATAGAACGCTCAAACCAAGAACAACAAATACCGCGCGAAGCTTTTTCATCAGTCTACGAGTATTGTAAAACGTCAGCGGAACAGCCTTGTGTTCCGAAGCCCTGTTGCCTACTGGCTTCGAGTGCCCATCGCGCCGCGGGAATCCGGTGCTATTCCACTGGTTTCGTACTTCTGACGAATTGTGCGCGAGCGCCCTATGGCTTAGCCGCTGAATCAATTTCCTGCTTCGTTACTTCCCGCTCCGCGGCCATCTTCCCGGCCGCCTTTTGCTGCCTTGACTTCTGGTCCCGGAGACGCTGAAACTCCACCAACGCCTTGTGCTGCTCCACCTCGTTGCCAAGCTTTCTGTAAACTTGCGAAAGCTGGTAGTACGGAACCTCATCCTGAGGATTCAGCGAAATTGCCTTCTGCAGATGGGGCAGCGCCAAGGCAGCCTTGTCAAGCGCGAGCAACGCGCGGCTCATTCCAACTTGCGCTTCCTGGAAATCGGGGTCGGCTTTGATGGCAATTTCGAAAAACTCACGCGCCTTGCCGAATTCCGCCGCCTTGCGATGGATTTCCGCCGCCTCATAAGCCGCATTCGCATTGGTGGCATCCCGTGCAAGCTCCAGTTCGAATTCCGCCAATGCCGCCTCTGATTTCTCCGCCGTGGAATCGCGTTGCCGCGACTGGGCCAACAGGACGCGACCCAGCCGGTAATGGATGCTCGGCCGTCCCGGATCACGCCCGATCACGAGCTTGTATTCCATGATCGCCAGATCGTATTCACTCTGACTTTCGTGTGCCTCGCCGGCCGCTTGGTGCCTCCAAACCGAGTCAGGCGCTACGTCGGCCAGCTTTTTCATCGCTAAATAGGCGAAGTTTCCGAAGAGCCGGCCAGCGTGATAGAGGACCTCCGGATCGTCCGGATATAGACGGGACAGCTCCATAGCCACCTCCACCGCCTTGCTATCGCGCTGCAAGCCGGTGTAGGCCCTTTGCAGTTGCAGGCCCGCCATTCGTTTCAATGCCGGATCGGTGGACCGCCGAAAGCCCTTCTCCAAACCGGGAAGTGCCTCGCCATAGCGGCCAATCTCAGACAAAGACATCGCCAGCACCACATCGGCATTCGGTAAAGCGGGCTTCAGCTTTAGAGCTTGGCGAAGCGCGGGAATCGCTTGGGTGAATTTTCCCTGCTGAAAATAAATAACCCCGAGTTTGGCGTGTATCTCCGCGGTTCCGGGGTCTAATTCACGCAGCTTTTCGTAAGCTCTTTCCGCGTCCGCGTAGCGATTTGCCGCTAACGCGCGCTCCCCCGCCTCAAAGTAGCTTTGCACGGCGCTGGCGCCCGAAGTCTGGCCGAAGACGTGGAAACCCGACAAAAATAGAAATACGAGTGTTCGTTGCATTGCCTTGCTCCTCGTGGGGTCGATGTGAGGATAGCACCAAAAGAAAAAACCCGCCAAGCCCATTCTGGCGTGGCGGGTCTCGTTGTGGCAATGGGTGCCTAAAACAGGAACTTAAGCCCCACCTGATTGATGCGGCCGGGCCGGGCACTGGTGATTTGCCCGTATTGCGGCGATGTAATGTTGTGGCTTGGACCGCCCCACTGGGTATGGTTAAGGGCATTGAACGACTCCAGCCGCATTTGCAAACTCACCTTCTCGCGGAGGTTGAAGTTCTTGAATGCCGACATGTCCCAGTTGTTAATTCCCGGAGCGCGCAGGATGTTCCGGCCGGCGTTCCCGATTACACCCGCCCGCGGCTGAGCGAATGCCGTTGTATTGAACCAGTGGTCGATGTTCTGCGTGAATCCGCTGCGCGGATTTCCGGCCAGATTGGCCCGGTTGTTGAAATTGTCCAGTAGACCGCCCAGATCGGCGGCATAAATAGAATATGGGAAACCCCTCTGGAATGTGGCGATCCCATTCACCTGCCAGCCGCCCACAACGGCGTCAGCTACCCTGTTGACGTTGCTGACATACTTCTGGCCGCGTCCGAATGGCAGATTATAGACGAAACTGGAAACCAGGCGGTGGTCCACGCTGAAATCCGAGAGTCCATGCTCGAGCCTCATATTGTGATTGTCGATAGACCCCTGCCAACCGGTATCCGCGCCTCCAATGCCGGCGGCCGCGGATTTCGTATCGATGCTCTTTGACCAGGTGTAAGCCATTGTTAGCATCAGTGAACCCGTGCGATGTTCCAGCTTTACGTTACCCGAATGGTAGTTGGAGCTGCCGGACCAGTCGCTGTTGATGAAAACTACGAAATTGGGATACGGCCTTCTTGCCAGCACCGGAGCTATGTTGTTGGGATCGGTAGGTACCAGAGCCTGGGCAAAGTTGCGGCGCATCAAAAGATGCGTGCCCTTATTGCCGATGTAATTCACTTCCAGCTTTGTGTCCGCGCCGATCTGGCGCTGTACGGAGAACGACCATTGCTGTACATACGGATTCCGCGGGGATTCCGAAATGTTCACCGCAAGGAAACTGTTCGCCTCCGGAGTTACCGGACCAGGGTTACTGAAAGTGGGAAACAACGAGTCCGTTGTCTGCAACTTCTGGCCACTGCTCTGAATAAACTGGCCTCGGCTGACATACGGATAGATGTCGGAAGAGCCATCAATCTCACGTCCTTCGGCGGAATCCCAGAAGATACCGTAGCCGCCGCGGATCACGGTCCTGTCGCCGTTGAATGGGCGATAGGCAAAGCCCACGCGAGGGGCGAACGGAGTGAGCGGATTATCGATCGGCCGGTTCTTGCCGCAGTACCGGTAGAAGCCGTTGCCATCGGGCGCG
>JANXXV010000388.1 GCA_025350445.1 Bryobacteraceae bacterium
CAGACCGGCCTCCTAAAGCAAGGAGATCACCGTGAATTTTTCTGAAATATTCATCCGCCGGCCGATTGCAACCAGCCTGTTCATGCTGGGGATCGCACTTTTTGGAATCGTCTCGTACCAGGCGCTTCCGGTGAGCGATCTACCCAACGTCGATTTCCCCACATTGACGGTTTCGGCAAGCTTGCCCGGCGCCGACCCGGCGACGATGGCTTCCGCGGTCGCCACTCCCCTGGAGCGGCAATTTACCGGGATTGCCGGCCTCGATTCGATGAATTCCACGAACTCCCTCGGCAGCACTTCCATCACACTCCAGTTTGACCTCAGCCGGCAGATTGACGGTGCGACGGTAGACGTCCAAACTGCCATTAGCGAAGCCATGCCGCTTTTGCCCGCCGGTATGCCGAACCCGCCTTCGTTCCGGAAAGTGAACCCGGCGGACATGCCGATCATGATGCTTGCCTTAACGTCGCCAACGCTGCCAATGTGGGTGCTTCAGGAGTATGCCGAGACCACGGTGGGCCAGCGCATTTCAATGATCAGCGGCGTGGCCCAGTTGCAGGTGTTTGGCGCTCAGAAATATGCCGTTCATGTGCAAGTGGATCCAAACAAAATGGCCGCGCGGGAGGTTGGGATCAACGAAGTGGCGGCGGCAATCCAAAACTGGAATGTAAACCTGCCTACGGGAACTTTGTTCGGACCGCACCAGGCCTACAATGTGCAGTCGAACGGCCAGTTGATGAATGCGGCTGCCTACCGGCCGCTGGTGGTGAGTTGGAAAAACGGCGCGCCGGTGCGGCTGGAGCAACTAGCCACGGTGATCGATAGCGTGGAGGATGACCGTACCGGCGCCTGGACCTACGAGACGGGTAAGGAAGGCCGGCGCGCCATTAACCTGATGGTCATGCGCCAACCCGGCAGCAATACCATCGAGGTGAACGATGCCATCAGGCGGCTGATGCCGTTTTTTAAGTCGCAGTTGCCGCCGTCCGTGGAGTTGAGTATCCGCAGCGACCGTTCCAGAAATATCCGCGAAGCTTTCGACGATATCAAATTCACCATGTTGCTGACCATGGGCCTGGTGATCCTGGTGATCTTCCTGTTCCTGCGCAATGCCTCGGCGACGGTCATCCCCAGCATGGCGCTGCCGTTTTCCATCGTCGGCACATTCTCGGTGATGTATCTGTGTCACTACAGCCTGGACAACCTGTCCATGATGGCGCTCATTCTCTCGGTCGGGTTTGTGGTGGACGATGCCATCGTTATGCTGGAGAATATTGTCCGCCATATTGAACTGGGCGAAACTCCGATGGAGGCGTCCCTAAAGGGTTCCCGCGAGATTTCGTTCACCATCATTTCGATGACCATCTCACTGGCGGCGGTCTTCATCCAGGTACTGTTCATGAGCGGCATTCTCGGCCGGCTGTTCAAGGAATTCGCCGTGACCATCTGCGTGGCGATCCTGATTTCCGGCGTTGTTTCCATCACGTTGACCCCGATGCTTTGCAGCCGGTTCCTGCGCTCGCATAAAGGAGAGAAGCGCGGAGTGTTTTATCGTGTCACCGAGGGATTCTTTCAGATGACGCTGAACACCTACGACTGGAGTCTGCGCTGGGTGTTGCGGCATCGCCCGGTGATGGGCGTGATGTTCCTGGCGGTCCTTGGCGCAACTGCTTATCTGTACGTCAAGATTCCGAAGGGCTTCATCCCCGATCCGGACAACGATCAGTTGATGGTCAGCACCGAATCCGCCCAGGGAACCTCCTACAAGGAAATGACGATTCAGCAGCAGAAGATTGCAGAGATCCTGCGGCGCGATCCGAATGTGGATTCGTTTATGTCCAGCACCGGCGGCAATTACGGAGGCAGCGCCAATTCCGGCCGCATGTTCGTCCAGTTGAAGCCCCGCCGGATGCGCGCGCTAACCGCCGCCGAGGTGCTGGAAAAGCTGCGGCCCAAATTGGCTGGCTTACCCGGGATTCGCGCTTTCATTGCGTTGCCGCCCGCCATCCGCGTCGGCGGGCGCGGATCCAAGAGCGGTTACGAGTTTACGATACAAGGCCCGGATACAAAGGAACTTTACCGTCAGGCCCAAAAATTGGAACGGGAGGTAGCCAAGCTTCCTTCCGTTCAGGATGTAACGTCGGATCTGCAGCTCAAAACGCCTCGCATCAATATTATGATTGACCGCGATAAGGCGGCCGCACTGCAGATCAATGCACAACAGATTGAATCGGCATTGTATAGCGGATACGGCCCAAGCTGGGTATCGACGATCTATGCACCGACGAATCAATTTAAGGTTCTGCTGGAACTGGAGCCGAAATTCCAGACCCATTCCGATATGGTTTCCATGCTGTATCTGAAGTCCGGAGACGGACGGTTAGTGCCGCTCGATGCCATCACCAAACAAAAGGAGGACGCGGGACCGCAGAGTATCAACCATGCGGGCCAGCTTCCCGCCGTGGGGATTTCCTTCAACTTGAAGCCCGGCGCCTCGCTGGGCGGTGCCGTGGAGGAAATCAACGATCTCGCCGCCAGAACTCTTCCAGCGAATTTGACTGCCACCTTCCAGGGAACGGCCAAGGCCTTCCAGGCTTCGCTCAAGAATATGGGCTTGCTGCTGACCGTGGCGATCATGGTGGTCTACATTGTGTTGGGCGTGCTGTATGAAAGCTACGTCCACCCGATTACCATTCTTTCGGGACTGCCGTCCGCCGGGTTTGGCGCTTTGCTGACGCTCATGATTTTCAAGGTGGATCTCAGCATCTATGCCTTCGTGGGGTTAATGATGCTCATCGGCATTGTGAAGAAGAATGCCATCATGCAAATCGACTTCGCGCTGGAGGCCGAAAGGAAGCACGGGAAGACTCCGGCCGAAGCCATTTATGAGGGCTGTTTAACCCGCTTCCGGCCCATTATGATGACCACCATGGCATCGCTTCTGGGTGCTCTGCCGATGTCTTTGGGATATGGAGCGGGGGGCGAGGCGCGGCGTCCGCTGGGACTCGCGGTCGCCGGCGGATTGATATTCTCGCAATTGATCACGCTCTATTTAACGCCCGTGGTTTATACCTACATGGCCGCTCTCCAGGAGAGTTGGAAGCGCCGTCAGCAGCGCACGCATCGGGCTTCACCGGCAGCAGGGGATTTGGTTAGCGTCAAGTCATGAACATTTCGTCAACCTTTATTGCACGGCCCATCGCCACCAGTCTGCTGATGATGGCGATCGCGCTGTTTGGCTTGGTGGCGTACCGTTCGCTGCCCGTCAGCGATCTGCCCAACGTGGATTTGCCAACATTGCTGGTAACGGCCGGGCTGCCGGGCGCCAGCCCCGAAACCATGGCC
>JANXXV010000411.1 GCA_025350445.1 Bryobacteraceae bacterium
GTTCTGGACTGTTAGCGGCGCCAATGCCATCATTGCCCTACGCTGCTGTCACCTCAACAACCGGTTGGAGAACTATTGGGAATCTCGCCGCGCCGCCTAGCCTTTCACTTCCATGTCGCGCACCCCCGGGGTACTGTAAAATACATCTAACGGAACACATGAGCCTTGATATTGAGCAGTCGGAACGCGAAGGCATTATTATTCTCAGCCTGAACGGGCGCCTGATTGTAGGCGAGCCGGTTACAGACCTGCGTGCAAAGATCACCCGGCTATCCGCGGCGGGCGCCAACAATGTTGTGCTGAATCTGTCGAAAGTGGATTATATCGATAGCACGGGGCTCGGTGGCATGGTGATTGGTTTCACCACGCTTAAGAAGGCGGGCGGCGCCTTGAAGCTGGCCGGGATGAACCGGCGCAACCTGGAATTACTGGTATTGACGAAGCTCTCCGGTATTTTTGAAACATTCGAAGACGACCAGACTGCGGTAAACAGCTTCTTCCCTGGCCGTGAGATCAAGAAATTCGATATTCTCAGTTTTGTGCAAGGGCAGGAAGACGGCCCTGTAAATTAAAGGATACTGGGTATGTGCTTGAGTCAGGCGGGTACGGTCTCCCAAGCATTTCGTGTGGCTGGCGCATTTGAACCGTCGTCCCGCTTCCGGCGGCGGGACGACGGCGTCCCGCGCAGTCCAGGGGGACCGCCCCACCCGATCTGCTGCCATAGCAAATACCTGAGTGAAGCACATACGCAGCTAAAGGATTATTGATTTGCGCCTGGTCGTCATTGGAGGGGTGGCAGCCGGGCTAAGCGCTGCTTCCCGCGCACGCCGCCTCGACTGCTCGCTCGATATCGAGGTGCTTGAGAAGGGCGCCACCATGTCCTATAGCGCCTGCGGTCTGCCGTATTTTCTTTCGGGCGAAGTGAAGCGGCTGGACCAACTGATTGTACACACGCCCGAATACTTTCAAACGGAACGGAACATTCGCGTGCGCGTTGAGGCCGAGGTTGCCGCGATCGAACATGGCCGCCGCGAAGTGGTGCTGGTTTGCGGCGAGCGCATCAAGTACGACAAGCTGGTGATCGCCACAGGCGCGCGTACGGACCTGGAAAAGCTGCGGGGAACCGCGGCGCCGCACGTTTTCACGCTGCACACATTTGCGGATGCCGCCCGTGTTGCACAATTTCTGGCGGAGAGGAAACCGAAGACCGCGGTCGTGATCGGAGCCGGCTACATCGGACTGGAAGCAGCCGAGGCATTGCGCGCGAGGGGACTCCGCGTTCGGGTGATAGACGCCAACACGGATGTGCTCGGACGGGAAGACGCTGCCCTGACGAAGCTGGTGAGGCAACACCTGGAGCAATTCGGCATTGCGCTCGAATGCGAAGCGCGGGTAGGCGACGCGGGTTCGCTCACCGGCGAAATGGTGCTGGTGGCGGTAGGTCTAAAGCCAAACGTGGAACTCGCAGTGGCCGCCGGAGTGCGTATTGGGCGCACCGGAGCCATCGAAGTCAACGACCGTATGGAGACGAACCTGGGCAGCGTGTACGCAGCGGGCGATTGTGCGGAGACAGCACACCGTGTGAGCGGCCGCCCGGTGTACGTGCCGCTGGGCACCACCGCGAACAAGATGGGGCGGGTGGCCGGGGCAAATGCCGTTGGAGTCCGCGATCGGTTCGCAGGCATCGTTGGGACATCCATCGTACGCGTCTGCGGAATGGGGATCGGGCTCACCGGTTTTTCCGGCGCGCAAGCGAAACGCGAAGGCTTCGATCCGGTTTCGGCGTATATCGAGAGCAAGGATCGGGCGGCGTATTTCGATGGACGCCCCACCCGGGTAGAATTGGTAGCCGATCGCCGGACGCGCCGGCTTCTGGGCGGCGCCATCACGGGCGAGCAAGGTGTAGCGGGCCGCGTGAACGTGGTTGCCACGGCTCTGGCAGCGGCAATGACCGTGGACGATTTTCTCGACCTCGACTTGGCGTACGCGCCGCCGTATGCGCCGGTGTGGGATCCGCTGCTGGTGGCGGGGCAACAACTGGTGAAGTTGTTAAACTGAAATCGGATGCTGGCCGTCGGCTCAAAAGCACCTTCCGAGGCTCTGCTGGATACCGCTCTTCCCTTGGGTAGGGTGCTGCTGGTTTTCTTTAAGATCGGATGCCCCACCTGCCAGCTCACTCTTCCATTCCTCGAACGCCTGTATCAAAGCGGCCGGTTGCCAGTCTACGGCGTTTCACAGGACGAGGCTGGCGACACGCGCGAGTTCGCCAAAGCATTCAGACTGACATTCCCGATCACGCTGGACAGCGCGGATGCCCACTACCCGGCCAGCACCGCCTACGGGATCGAGATCGTGCCTTCGCTGTTTCTGACTAATGCGGACCGGACCATTGAATGGACGCTGCAAGGATTCCCGCGGAAGGCGCTGGAAGATCTCGGCACGGCGTTCGACTCCCCGGTATTCAGGCCCGGCGATCGGGTTCCTGAGTTCAAGCCCGGTTGAAGCGCAAAAAATTAGCTTCCGGGGCGAAGCTTGCGTTAATCTAAAGAGACAGATGTCATCCAAAATCAGCGAGATTATCGGTTCGGCGGCTGCGATTGCGAAAGGCATGGGCGTCACCTTCAAGGAGATGCTTCAGCCCACCATCACGGAAGACTATCCCGACGCGCCCGCGATCTTTCAGGAGCGGTTCCGCGGGGTGCATGAACTGCAGCGCGATGAAAATGGCATGGAGAAATGCGTGGCCTGCTTCCTGTGCGCGGCTGCGTGCCCGGCCGACTGTATTTACATCGAAGCCGCGGAGAATACCGAAAGCAAGCGGATTAGCGGCGGCGAGCGTTATGCCGAGGTTTACAACATCGATTACAACCGGTGCATCTTCTGCGGCTACTGCGTGGAGGCATGCCCTACGGACGCCATCACCCACGGGCATGGATTTGAAATCGCCAGCTACAATACGTCTACGTTGGTGTACCGGAAAGAGCAGATGTTGGTTCCGATTCCCACTGGGGCCAAGGCTCCGGTGATTGCCGAACCGTCACCG
>JANXXV010000430.1 GCA_025350445.1 Bryobacteraceae bacterium
TTACCGGACCTTACAATGTCCGGGCGCGGCCCGGTTACTGGCTGGCGGCGGTTAACGGCCAGTAAAGGAAAGCGCGGCGAAGCTGACCACGCTGCCCTCATCAATGTTCCATTGCTGATAGCCGCGGGTGATTCCGCGCGCGCCGGGATTCACTTTTAAGAATGTATAGAGCGGCGACGATCCGCACCATTTGAGATCGTCGCGGTTCTCTTGCACCAGGTCCCAGAAGCCCGCGGCATCGCCGGCGTTCACGCGGTCGATGCGCTGCCGGTCGCGCCCGGCCACCTCCAGCATCTCCGCGCGGTCCGCATAGACGTTTATCCCGTCGCCATAGCGCTGGCCCATGTGGGCCATGTCAATACCCAGCACCCAGAGCAGCCGGTCCGATTCTTTGGCGGCAATCTCACCCAGGCGGCCGAGGAAGCGGTTCACCCCGTCGTTAGACTCCGGCGCTCCGCCCAGATAGATGCTGTTGGCGTAGGAACCGCACAGAATCGGCAGAATCCTCACGTCCGGGCCGTAGAGGTACTGCAAGAACAGGACCTGAAATTCGATGGAGTGCTCTATGGAGTGGCAATAGTCCTCCATAATGGCTGCCGGTTCGGTAGCTAGCCGGCCGAGAAGATCCAGGTCGGTGACAGCTTCGCCAAAGGGCGTGACGAAGGGCTTGCGGGTAAGTCCGAAATGGTCCGGCTCGCCGTAGTGCGACGTGCCTAGGATGACGAATGTGCAGTCCTTGTGTTGCGGCCCCAGTGCGCTGTAGGCGGCGCGGTAGGTTTCCCATCCGGCGAATGGACTGGCGTGCGGCGCGGCGATGGCGACCAGGCCGCCAGTTGCCGCTGGAGGGCCTCCTGTCATGTATTCGGCAAGGGTCTGCTGCAACTCCCCGCGGTTGTCCGGGTAGGCCGCGCCCGCGTGCGACGGTTCGCGAAGCGGGGATTCGGCGAATGCGCGCTGCCGCTCGGACTTCATTGCATAGAACGCTTCGTCTTCCAGAAATCCGGCAAGGCTTAGCGTGTCGGCCAGATGCTGCCCGATTTTCCCCACATCCAATTCGCCGGTGATGCGGACCAGCAGTTCGCGCAGGTCGAGCGGAGTCTGCTTTCCATCGAAACACTGCAGGCATTGCACCAGAACCGGCGGAATGATAAGTGTGGCATCGGAGTACTGAAAGGAGTCGCGAATCAGAAGGCCCGGGCGGTCTTCCACCGGAGAGGGCATGAAATCGAGGTTCATGCGCAAGCGAGGCAGCGGCTGTGACATCCTAAACATGATAGCGGCACTCTGGAGCAAACCTATATGAAATTATCTACCGAAGAAATTCACCTGCGCCTTTCGGCATTGCCGGAATGGACGCTGGCGGGCGGGAAACTGCATCGCGAATACAAATTTGCCGGCTTCGGACTGGCCATCGGCTTCTTTGCCGCCGCGGCCCCGGCTATCGAGAAAATGGATCACCATCCGGAATGGTCGAACGTCTATAATCGCGTCACCGTGGATTTGACTTCCCACGATGAGGGCGGAATTACCGAGAGGGATTTCCGGTTGGCTCAGGTACTGGAAGGGATTGCCCGGAGGCTGCTGTGAAATTGGCGTTGCTTGCCGGATTTCTTTTCGCCGGCCTGTTAGCCGGACAGAATCAATTCACCGCCGGTCCCGCGCTCGATGCGGCCATCGAGCAGGCCGTGATGGACGATCAGATTCCCGGAGCTGTGTTAATGGTCGGGCATAACGGAAAGATCGTCTACCAGAAAGCGTACGGCTCCCGGTCGCTAGTGCCGCGTAAAGAGCCGATGACCATGGACACCATCTTCGACGCCGCTTCCCTCACCAAAGTGGTCGCTACTACTTCCTGCGTAATGAAATTGGTGGAAGAGGGAAAGCTGCGGTTAGTAGACAAGGTGACGCAGTATCTGCCCGAATACCAAGGCGGCAAGAGCGACATCACACTGCGCCATCTGCTGACGCACTTTTCCGGCTTGCGCCCCGATCTGGACCTGAAGCCCCAGTGGCACGGCTATGAGACCGGAATCCAGAAAGCGCTGGTCGACAAGCCTGTATCGCCGCCGGGGGTGCAGTTTATTTATAGCGATATCAATTTCATTCTGTTGGGGGAAATCGTTCGCCGCGCCAGTCATCAAACGCTGCCCGAATACGCGCAGGCGAAGGTCTTCGGACCGCTGGGGATGACGGAGACGATGTTTCTGCCGCCGCCGTCGCTGGCGGGCCGTATCGCACCCACCGAAGCAGTGCCGGCAGGGGCAGCGCCGTTGCGCGGCGTCGTCCATGATGAAACCACGCGCGATATGGGTGGCGTGGCCGGGCACGCTGGACTTTTTACCACGGCGGCCGACCTGGCGAAATTCGCGACGATGATGTTAGGGCTGGGTGAACGCGACGGTGTCCGCATCTTCAGCCCGCTGACGGTGCGGCTATTCACATCACCGCAATCTCCCGCCGATCAGCCGATACTGCGGGGCTATGGCTGGGATATCTCTTCGCCATTTTCGGGAAATCGCGGGGAACTTTTTCCCGCCGGCTCGTACGGCCACACCGGTTTTACCGGCACGTCCTTGTGGATGGACCCGGCCACCAACAGCTTCGTCATCCTGCTGGCCAACAGCGTTCATCCAAACCGCCGGCCGCCGATCACATCGCTGCGCGGCCGCGTTGCCAGCATGGCCGCCGCGGGATTGAATGTCGATGTCGCAGCCGGCTCCATTGTGTTAAGCCAGCGCCCGCCCGCCGTGCCGCCGGCGGCGCGCAATGCCGATGTCCTGACCGGGCTCGATGTATTGGTGGAGGAAGGTTTTGAATCGCTCAAAGGCAAGCGCGTGGGATTGATCACCAATCATACGGGCCTCAGCCGCGACGGACGGCGCAATATCGACCTGATGCTGGCCGCGGGGGTGAAACTGACGGCGCTGTTTTCTCCCGAGCACGGCATCGCCGGCAAGGAAGACCACGAAAACGTGGCGAACGCAAAGGACGAGGCCTCCGGACTTCCGGTCAACAGCTTGTATCTTGGCGCGAATCGCCGTCCGGCGGACGATACGCTGCGCGACCTCGATGTTTTGGTTTTCGATATTCAGGATGTCGGAGCGCGATTCTACACCTACACCTGCACCATGGCGAACGCTATGGAAGAAGCCGCGAAGAGGAAACTTTCTTTTGTCGTGCTCGACCGCCCGAATCCCATCACGGGGACTCGCGTGGAAGGGCCGATGTTGGACCCGGAGCTGAAATCGTTTATCGGCTGTGCCGTAATGCCGGTAAGGCATGGAATGACGATGGGCGAGTTAGCGCAAATGATAAACAATGATTTTCATCCGAAGGCCGACCTGCGGGTGGTTACTATGAAGAACTGGCAGCGCGGCGATTGGTTCGATTCCACCGGTCTGCCATGGGTAAACCCATCGCCCAACATGCGCAGCCTGAATGCGGCACTGCTCTACCCGGGAATCGGAATGCTGGAAGGGGGGAAGGTATATTCGGTGGGCCGCGGAACGGACGCGCCTTTTGAACAGATCGGCGCCGATTGGATTCGCGGCCGGGAACTGGCAGCCTACCTGAATGGGCGCCGGATTCCAGGCATCCGGGTCTACCCGACGCGATTCCAGCCCGTCAGTTCCAACTTTTCCGGGAAAACTATTGAGGGTGTAAGGTTTGTGATCACGGACCGCCAAGCCTTCAGCAGCACAGGGTTTGGTTTGGAGTTGGGGGTGGCGCTGGCAAAACTGTTTCCTGGAAAGATGATCTGGAACGCAGATCAGAAACTAACGGGGAATCCCGCAGTACTGAAGGCGATAGAGGCGGGCGAGGATCCGGCTTCAATCGGAGAAAGACAACGCTCCGGCCTACTGCAGTTCATGGAACGGAGAAAGACACACCTGCTCTACTAGTGTCCTGTCCCTCGTCAAAGCTGACGACGAGCGCTCAGACAAGGTGCCTGCCCCACCTTGCGCCCAGTCGCATGTTGTAAAGAATTATCCGGGACGGCACACTAGAGAAGCGGTGTCGGCCAACATTGCATTCGCACTCGGCGATTATCGGCGGCCAGGATTTTAGTCTTGGGGGTCAGGATGCAGCGCAGCGCCCGTCCCCCTATAGTTCACCTAACCTAATCGGCCGAAGTGCTATCTTTTGGTTTATTCTTGCTTCCCGGCGGGCGGCCCCGGCGGCGGACCGGAGCATCGCCGCTAGTCATCCAAAGAGGGGGGCGGCCGCGGCGTTTCCCCCGGCCTCTCGCCAGCCGTTCCAATATCAGGATCGCTTCTTCAATTGCTTCCCGTTCCTGGCGCAATTCAGCCAACATTTTGCTAACGTCCATTAATTTGCTCTCCCAAACAAGTCGGCCAGAAGGCTAAGTTCGAAGCCTTGTTCTGATTCAAGAACAAACCAGGTTCATTTGCATGGCCGCACTTGCAGTTGTACCCTATTTTTTCATCGATTTCAAGAGCTTTGTTCTGAAATCAGAACAATAGGACCAAAGAGCGGTGCGGTACCGGCGGCTTGGGGGGTGCTACGCCCGAACCGAAGTACTCTTCATTTTACCAAAACACGGCGCTTCCAGTGAAAATAAAACGGCAATCCCGCCAATATGAAGACTAAACCGAGGATCGATTCGCGCGGATAGGTACGCATGGTCTGCACCAGAAGTGTAATGGCTACCAGAACAAATACGATCGGCACCACGGGATAGCCCAGCGTGCGGTAAGGACGCCGCAGGGCGGGCTGCGTTCTTCTAAGAACCAAAACCGAGGCCGCGGCCATGGCGTAAAGAATCCAACTGGAGAAAATCACCATGGTGTAAAGCTGGTCATAACGGCCGCTGAGCACAAGCAGTGCAGACCACACGCTGAGCAGCGCCACCGCCACTCCGGGAGTACGGAATTCGGGATGAACCCGCGCCACCGGCTTGAAAAAATAACCATCCCTGGCCAGCGCGTAGGGCACGCGCGCGCCGGAAAGAATGGATCCGTTAAGAGCGGCGAAAATGGAGATCATTGCCGCGATGCTGACCGCATTGGCGCCACCCTGGCCCATCACCTTACGCATCATCGCAGCGGCCACACGGTCACTGGCGGCAACTTCCGATCCGGAAAGCACATAGAAGTAGGCCAAATTCGCCAGCAGATAAATCAGAACCACCAGGCTGACCCCGCCAATCAGGGCAAGCGGCAGGTTCCGCTGTGGGTTTCGAATCTCGGAGGAAACCATGTTGACGTTGTTCCAACCGTCGTAGGCCCATAGCGCGGCTACTAGAGCCGCAAAGAATCCGGAGAAGCCGCCTGAAACCGGAATGGACGTCGTATAGTTGGCGGCACTTCCCTGCCCGGAAGTCAGGCCAATCACGATAATGGCGAAGATCAGCGTGACTTTGACGATAGTGACAGCGATCTGCACTCCGCCGCCGATCTTTACGCCGAAATAATTCACTACCGCCAGAAACAGAATGACCGCCATGCCGAGCAACTGGCCGGAACGGATCTCCAGCGGACCCCAGTTGTCGCCCAGCGGAATTGGGATGGTGCCCACCACTTTCTCCAGTTGCGGCAGGAAATTGGCGAGGTAATAGAAAAAACCCGTGGCCAGCGTGGCAATCGACGCACTCTTAGCTACCCAGGTTTGAGTCCAACCATAGAGGAAACCGAAAAAGGGGCCGTAGGCTTCACGCAGGTAGACATATTCGCCTCCAGCCTCCGGCAGCGCGGCGGCCAGTTCGGCATAGGTGAGAGCGCCAAACATGGTGAGGACGCCGCCGAATATCCAGACGGCGAAGACCATTTCGGGCGAGCCCACGTTGAGGATCATCGCTTTGGGAACCAGGAAAATACCGCTCCCGATTACGGTTCCGACGACGATGGCGACGGCGCCCCATAGTCCTAAATCCCGTCGTAGTCCCGGTGTTTGAATGTCAGGCATGCGTCTCCATGGAGCTTTCCTTCAGGATGCTTTCCGTCACCATAAATGAGGCAACGTAACCAACAGAAATAGTAACCGACGTTCCTATAAAAACGTACCAGGTCCACGCGATGGGTGTGTAGATTTTCACATAAAACATGACCAGCAGACCGGCTACCATGCCGGCGATGGCCGCGTTCTCTCCCACGCGCCGGGTCAGCAATCCCAGCAGGAACACTCCCAGCAATCCACCGTAAAGGATGGATGCGATGGAGAGGCCGGCTTCCAGGACCGAGCCCCAGTTCCGCGCGATCAGGCCGATACCGAACAGCACCGCTCCCCAAACGAGGGTGCTGAGCTTGGCCAGTTTCAGAAAATACTCCTCCGGCTGCCCGGCGCCGCCTCTGCGAACCATCATCGGCTTGTAGAAATCCATGATGGTGGTGGAGGCAAGGGCGTTCAGCGCGGCGCTGAGGTTCGACATAGCGGCCGCTAGAATGGCGGCAATCACCAGTCCGGCAACGCCGGGGGGCAGGTTGTGCCAGATGAAATCGGGGTAGATGCGGTCGGAGGGTTTCGGCGCCGGCAGCCCCGTGTCCTTGTAGTAGACGAACAGGATGGCGCCAATGGCCAGAAACAGCGTGAATTGGAAGAAGATGACGAACCAACTGGTGAACAGCGCCAGGCGGCTTTCCCGCAGCGTCTTGGCGGCCAGCAGGCGCTGCACCATCAGTTGCTCGGTTCCATGGCTTGCAGTGGTCAGGAACGCGCCGCCGATCAGGCCGGCCCAGAAGCTATAAGTCCGCGTGAAGAATTCCGGCGTGAACGAAAATCGAAAGTCGAAGACCTGGAATTTGTGCAGCCCGCCGGCGACTTCGGCAACATGATTCCATCCGCCGGGAATTTTGCCCAGGATTACGAAGAAGCTAAGAAGCGCGCCGCCGACGTAGAGAAACATCTGGACGACGTCCGTCCAGATCACCGCCGTCATTCCTCCTTCAAATGTGTAGAAGAGAGTAAGGCACACGATCAGAATTATGGACCCGATTTCGCCGGTGCCGAGGATGATGGAGATCACAATGGAAATGGCGAACACGCGGACGCCTTCGGCCAACGCGCGCAGAATCAGAAACGTGCCCGCGGTGAGCTTGCGAATGCGTTGCCCGAAGCGCCGCTGCATTAACTCGTAGGCGGTGAACATTTCGCCGCGGAAGTAGTGCGGCAGGAATAAAGCGGATATGATAATGCGGGCGAGCAAATAGCCCATGATCACTTGCAGCAGGCCGAAGTTGCCATTGAAGGCGATTCCGGGGGTGCCGATTACGGTAAGAGTGCTGGTTTCGGCGGAGACAATCGAGAATCCAATGGCCCACCAGGGCGCGTTGCGGCCTCCGAGGAAATAGTCTTTGAGGGTCCTCTGATTCGAGCGGAATCGCGAGCCGAACCACGTGATTCCCACAAGATAGAGCAGGATCACAGTGAGATCGAAATATCTCATGAGATAGGGAGTCTAACACAATCGCGCCCGGAGCCCGGATGGAATGGGGGAACAAGTTTGTATTCCCGGGAACAAGTTTGCGCGGTAGCGCATCTAACGCGCAGAGGCTATTGCGGCCTGAAGTTGATTCCGGTATACTCCGCAAATACGATACTGACGGATCGCCCGAGTGTGCGCGTTGGTTCAGTGAAAGACGGGACGTCACGGTACCCGATGGAATGAGTAATTTTAACTTTGAGTTTGGGAGGCCAGGAGTGCTGGTGAGAATTTCCAAGACGATGTGTTCGGCCGCGATTGCGGCTGTCTTCTGCGTTTCCATGTGGGGCCAAGCCACACCCGCGCCGGAGAAGAAAGTAAAAGACCGGGCAGAGTACGATTTGTACGACTCGATCACGAAAGAACAGAACCCCACGAAGCGCCTGGAATTCCTGAACACGTGGAAGGAGAAGTACGCCGAAACCGACTACAAGAAGGAACGGCTGCTTTTTTATCTGACGACCTACGTCCAGTTGAATCAGCCGGCGAAGGTAATCGATACCGCCAAGAGCATTCTGGAAATCGATCCGAAAGACTTCACCTCCCTCTATTACATCTCCTTACTCACTGTGACGCAAAACGATCTGAGCGCAGGCGCGCTGGACACAGGCGAAAAAGCTTCACGGGGCATGCTGGCGAATCTGGATACGACGTTCGCCAAGGAAAAGAAACCTGCTCCGACCAGCGAAGCGGATTGGACCAAGGCCCGGAACGATATGGAAGCCATTGCTCATAAGACGCTGGGTTGGGTGGGCATTCAGAAAAAGACCTGGGAAGTGGCCGAACAGGAGTTCCGCAAGGAACTGGCGCTCAGCCCAACGGACGCGCAGGTCTCATACTGGTTAGGACAGTCCATCGGCGGCCAGAAGAAAATTGAACGGACACCGGAGGCGATCTATTACTACGCCCGCGCGGCCAGCTACGATGGCCCGGGCGCGTTACCCCCTGACTTTCGCAAGCAGGTTGACGACTATCTCGTTAAAGCGTACAAGGGCTACCACGGCAGCCCGGATGGTTTAGCCGAGATCAAGGCGCTGGCGAAGACTAACGCAATGCCGCCGGCGGATTTCAAGATCAAGAGCGTGAAGGACATCGCCGAAGAGGCAGCCAAGAAAGACGAAGATTTCAAGAAGAGCAACCCGGCTTTGGCGATGTGGATGGGTGTGAAGAATGAACTGGCCGGCGCAAACGGCGCTCAGTATTTCGAGTCGAGCGTGAAAGGCGCGGGGCTCCCAAAACTTCGCGGCAAATTGGTTTCCCAGACTCCTGCCATTAAGCCGAAGACCCTGGTGCTAGCCATGTCCGACGACACAACTCCGG
>JANXXV010000433.1 GCA_025350445.1 Bryobacteraceae bacterium
TTGATGGACGGCGGCATCCGGCGAGGGACGGACATTTTGAAGGCGCTGGCTTATGGCGCCAAGGCGATTCTGGTGGGGCGGCCTCCGCTCTGGGGATTGGGCGCGTTCGGGCAGCCTGGGGTGGAACGGGTTCTTTGGATGCTGGGCGCTGAACTGAAGCTGGCGATGGCGTTGGCCGGCAAGCCGACATTGGCATCAATCGACCGCAATTTGGTGAAGCGTGGATGAAGTGGTTGCCCCTATTGCTTTTCGTGCTGCCGCTGGGGGCGCAGAAGACGCATGAATATTGCGCGCCTTGCCATGCCGAGCAGGTGGCGGACCTGGAGACGCATCCCCATTTCGCCAAAGGGCTGAGCTGCGACGCCTGCCACGGGCAGAGCGTGAAGCACCGGACTTCCACTGGTGCGGCGTCGCCGGACCGCGTTGCCGCTCCGGACGAGGTGCCCGCGCTTTGCGGCTCATGCCATGCCGCGCAGAAGAAGGAGTATCTGACCACGAAGCATGCCGCGCTGGTGGTGTCGAGGTCTGCCGTGAAGTCAGCTAACTGCGCTACCTGTCATGGGGTGCATAGCTTGCGAACGGCGAAGCAGATGCAGCAGCAGTGCGTGAAGTGCCATGCGGTGCTGCCGGCGCCGTGTAAGCCGGAGGTGGGGTGCGTTAGCTGTCATGCGCCTCATCGGATGACTGCGAAGCGGTGATGATACTTGGGGGATGGGGAACCGGCAGTGGGGCCGCCGTCGTTGGTTCCCCATAGCCGCACGGGGAGCAGATTTGCACGGTAACATCTTGGAGTTCGGGATTGGTTCGGGTGAAGGAGATCTCGTAGCGGTCCAGCAGCGACTCTTGGATGCGTAACAATATGGCGGGGATTTCGTGGACGCCGGAGATGCGGTAGACGCCGCCGCCGGTGTCCCGGCAAAGCATCTCAAAGAATCCGGCCGCCCTGTCCGTTTGCACGACGGCGTGGATGGCCACTTTTGCCCGGCGGGCGCGCGCGGCGGCGACCGATAGGTCGCCGGAGTCTATGAAGGTAGCGTCAGCAACGCAGATCAGGTGGCGCGAGCCGGGGACGGCTACGATAGCCTCAACCATGGCGTGGAAAGCGCCAGCGAATCCAAGCAGGGGGATACTGCCGAGCGTATCGTCCGCGAGGTATTTGCCAAGAGCCCCGATATCGCAAATGAATTGAATGGCGGATTGAAATCGCACCGGCGGAATTTCCGGGGCATCCAATCCCAGTATGCCGGGCCGGCTTGAAAGCGCGGGTACCGGTGCAGGTCCGGGATCCGGTGAAGGATTGGTATCGTAACGCTGCAGGCACCATTGATCGGCGGGCTGTTGCCGATCAAGATAAGTTAGCAGCCCGGGATCCGCGAAGTGGATGGTTGCCGAAATTAGAAGTCCAAGCGCGACCGATGTAGGCTCGGAATGTTCCTGCACCGAATAATCCTGAATCCATTGTTCTCCATCCCGCAGGAGGAAGTCCGTGGGAGGGAGGTTTGGTACGTGCTTTCCGATGCCGGAACGAACTGTTGCGACTAAATTCGTGCGACCTTCGGGATCGCTCGTAAATGTGTGGACGGAGATGCTGAGGGCTCCGGCGAGTTGTGACGAACGGCTTGTCTGGCGTATTCGAGCCAGAGATCTTATGGCGTGCTGACGCAATTGCGCATCGCCGGAATTCATCAGACGGGTGAGTGTCGGCTGAAATCGGGGACTGGCGGTTATTCCCATCGCCCAGGCGGCGGTGATCCGCCAGGGAAGGCCAGGCCGTTCCGCGAGTTCGAGCAGCAGCCGGATGCTGGAAACATGGTGCAGCTTGTATAGACCGACGATTGCATTGCCCGCTACACGCTGGTGGGAGTCGCGGGCGGCGTCATAGAATACAGTCGCGCAGCCGGGATCGTCGATCTCCCACAGCGCCTCCACGGCGTTGGCACGAACCCGGGCATCTTCGTCCGACACTTGTTCCGCGGCCAGTTCCGGATTTCTATTCGCCCGGCCGATCAATAACGCCCCCTTTGACCGGATGCGGCAGCTTGGATGACGAAGAAGCGGTCCGAGGGACGGCCGGATCTTCATCGATTCCGACACCTCTTCCAGGATCTTCAAAATCCGTTCCGCCTCCCGTTCATCGATGGATTCAAGTGAGGTTAATCGCCGGGCGAAGTCAACACCAAAGCGCGGGTCAACCACCAACGCGATCCTTACGATGGCCACGGCCTGGGAGATGCTTAAGAGTGCGGGATCGCACAGTGCGCCATACAGCGCATGTTCACGCAGCAATAGCGATACCAGATAACGGGTGCCCTGCGATAGATCGTTGGCAGTCAAAGCGGCAACGCTGGCTGCCAGGAATTCGTGCCAGTTATCACCCGAAAGCTTGCGCAGAGCCCGGCTTATTGCGGTCGGATTCTGCGGAAAGTCCGCGACGAGTTGTTGAACCAGCTCTTCCATCGCTTGTCATATCGGCTGGTTTTGACCGATCGACAGTTTTCGGTCGAAATACTGGCGGAGCATCTAAAAATAGCTGGACAGGCCAGGTTATCCGTGTTGATCTGAAGCGCTCGATAGATCTGACTGGGCATGAATGGTGGCGGCGCAATCGCTGCCAGTCTCTCGTTTTGAACTCAGGGCGCTCCGGTCGGTCAGGCTGCTGGCCGCGGCGCACTTCGTAGCTCTGGAGCGCGGGCATGCGGGCGTAAAGCTCCTTAAACTTAAATCCGGCAGTTGGAGCGTCCAAGACCGGAAAGGTCTCTAGCCCGCAACCAGTTGCAACGGAATCAGTTATTTCCGAATGGTAACTGTGAAACATCTGAAATCCGGAACTGTTTCAGCTCCCTGGCCCGATCCGAAAGAATCGAACTGCCGGATTTAGGTGAAAATGTCGGCGCGCTGCCAATCCGCAGGCATCGGGAAGCACTCGGAGGCATACACCGCTCTCTAGAACTGAATTCTCAGCCGGATTTCATAGAGCCGGTTCACCAGCGGGCGTTGGAGGGCCTTCGTAGTCGCTGGTGCTTCCAACACTCCCATACCGGCACGTGCAATTGGTCCGGGAAATCATTTGTTTTCACCCGCTCTGTAAACTCAATTTTCCAAATCCTTCGAAAACTTCTATTTAGAACGGCACATGGTTACACGGGATTGCGCGTTGGGCGCATTTACAGAGACGGTCTCTTTTGCCATGAGTGCCTGGGACTGGAGAGAAGAGTGCGGCGGATTTAGGTTGAAGAGAGACTTCGAGTCCGAGACGTTGTAATCTCCTGACAAGCCGGCCGCGGGTTCGGCGGTCGAAATTATCACCGCCCGCTTCGCGATATTGCGTAGCATCCCGAAGAATGCAGAAGGCAATGGTCGGGATTCGATGTGCCGTGGCGACAGGATTGGGCAAGAGAAAACAGCTACACGGTCATCACTGCGGATGCTGATTTCTTCGCTCTAGTCAATCGGAGACGTCCGCCGCCTCAACTGATTCATCTCGAGCGTTGCGATTTCCCTTTCAACGTGATCGAAGAATTCCTTCGCCGGAATGCAATTCGGATTTCTGAATTCGAGAATGATCCGCACGCCGGTTCGCTCATTCTTCGGCCACCTTTGCTGAAGCATGCCCGGTGAGCCGAGGATATACCTCGATGGCCATTCTGAACGTTGGTAAACGCGTTTCTTGTTCCTGAAAGTGCACTGAGCCTCTGCGTAGGTTCGCTGCGGCGGTTTGCCGTTAGATGTCAAATTGGCGTCGCGCACGGCCACGGAAAAGAAGCGTTGGGCGTGGTATGTGTCCTTTGCGTCACGGGAAATGATGTATACCGGCGGCTTCCCCTTCGTTATCCGGTTGCGGTCAGTCTCGGATAGGCGGGTAAACTAGGCAGACCTTCCGCAAAGGCTCCCAAACGATGGCATAATACTGGTAGAGATAAGGTTCCTCCATGCCATCAACGACCACCACCAGGATCACAACGGAGCAGGGTAAACGCGGCGGAAAGCCCTGCGTCCGCGGGCTACGAATTACAGTCTGGGATGTCCTCGGTTGGCTGGGTGCTGGAATGACCGTGGAGCAAATTCTCGACGAACATCCCGACCTCGAGAAGGCTGATTTTCCGGCTGTCTATCAGTTTGCCGCCGAAGCCGGCCGCCGATCCCATCTCGTTTGAGCCTGCTTCTCGACGAGAATCTGTCTCCACGGCTTACGTTTCGCTTGGCGTCCCTGTTTACGGGCCTGATCCATGTGCGCGATGTCGGCCTCAAACAGGCGGCTGACGAAGAAATCTGGAATTGGGCAAGAGAAAATGGCTATACCGTCATCACGGCGGACGCTGATTTCGTCGCCCCGTTCAATCGGAGAGGTCCGCCGCCTAAACTGATTCACCTAGAGCGTTGCGATTTCCCTTTTAACGTGATCGAAGAACTCCTTCGGCAGAATGCAATACGTATTTCTGAATTCGAGAATGATCCGAACGCTGGGTTGCTGATTATTCGACCGCCTTCGCTAAAGCATTCCCGGTGAGTGGACAATATCGTTCGGTGGACGAAATTTGCGGCTAACGCTTTCCTTGGAAGAGGCTCATCATCGTGCCTGGCAGAGCGCGCCTACAATACTGATTGATGTCTTCATTACAGCCAGAATTACAGCCAGAGATCCGCGAGCGGCTTCTCAATGAATTCGCGCTTCGTTCTTTCCGAGACGTTGCCGACGGAGATTACATTGCCGCCAGGATGGCTTATCGGGCGGAGCTGTTAATGCAGGCGTACTGGTCGAGCCAGCAGGCTCTAGAAAAATATCTTAAAGCGATACTGCTCTTTCGACGCATTCCCCAATTGAAGCCCACGCATTCGCTGAAGACCCTACTCGCGAACTTGGAGCCGAGCTTTCCCCTGAAGTTGTCTACCAAGGTCCGTGACTTCATTAGCTTCGTTGACGACTGGGATGTTGATCGGTATTTCATTTTCCCCTACTGTGGCAATGGATTTGAACTGTTCACACTCGATCAGACCGTATGGGAAGTGCGCCGTTACTGTCTTCCGCGCGATACACGATTGTCTCCGCAGGGCACGCCAGTTGAACAACTCGACCTACGCTATATCGAAGATGCCGCGAATCACCCTCCTCAGCACTTTCGCACTATTGTTCCAGGCCTTGTTGAGCGTAAGCTTGAGGAAAAAGACGCCGCCCATTCGGCGCTTAATTGGAAAAACCTCTACTTCGGAACCCGCAAGCGGAAATCTATCACACATCGGCTATCATCGACGTCTCACAATTCTACGCTCGCCCTCTACCCGGAGATCATCGACGAATTGAAGCAGCTCATCTACGTCCCACACTCTGCGGAATCCCTAAAGAGGCCCTGAGAAGTCAAACCTGCTACCTCGCCCATGTCGAACCGCCCCGAGCCGAAGACCTTCGGGCAGTGGATTCGCAACGTCGCGGTCGCGGCGATTGCGCATTGGCTCTAGTGTATGCTGCGGTATTATTGGCGCCCGCCTGGAACGCCACGCCAAGTTTATTACGCGAGGGCGTCCGTTCGTACAATGAATGATTCATGCCAAGGCGCGTTTACAAGTTCATGTCCGCCCGATACGGCCTCGATAACCTCTCTAGACGCCGGTTGAAGCTCTCCACCATTGACGACCTGAACGATCCGTTCGATCAGGTAGCCGTCGATACCACGGATCCTGAAGTGGAGCGGCTAGTAGATGCCTATATTTGCAATTTCAGAACGCGGAATGGCTTGTTATGCTTCAGCCGGAACTGGGACAATATCCTGCTCTGGAGCCACTATGGAGCCTCACACACCGGGGTCTGCCTCGGCTTCGACATACCGGACGACCACGGCCTGGACGTTCACTATCAACCAAACCTGCTTAGTATCCGAAAACCAGAGGATATAACAGAGACCCTGATGCTTGCAATGTTGCGCACAAAGCACGAGAGTTGGAACTACGGGCAGGAGGTCCGCTTAGTAGTTGGCATCAATGACCAGCCCGATGAGAGCGGCCTATGCTGGTTTGATTTTGGCCCGGACCTGGAGCTTAAGGAAGTGATCGCCGGAGTGCAATGCTTGCCTAAAGATTTGAAAGCGCTTGGCGTCATCCTGGATACGTTTGCCCCCTCCTTAGAACCGCTCTTGGGCATACATGCGGAAGGATGCATTTCTTTTGGTCCGGCATGACACCCCGCCGCCTTGGTTTTCCGAGAGGGGCGGAGATCACTAGCGCTGCCCTCAAACCCATCCCTATACTCATCCCGCTCGCTCTGAATCTGCCTGTCAGCTCGCCTCCGACACCAGCGCCGTCACCACGGAAGCCAGGCGGATGTACCGGCGGCGAGATCTGACTGGCACACTGAAGCAATTCACGCGAATTCGTGACTTACCGTCCATAATCCTAAAAACGGCAGTTGGGTGATCTCAGTTACGCCATCTGGAACCCGGCTGAGGGCGTATCCATGGCTGGGGCAAGAGGGAAATCGCGTACGATGGCGAGCAGGATGAGGCGCCAACGGTGACTGGACGTCAACTGCTC
>JANXXV010000438.1 GCA_025350445.1 Bryobacteraceae bacterium
GAAAATTTCCAATTAAAGGGGTATTCCGAAAATGAAAAAAGTTTTTGGGTTATGGATTGCGATGTCCATGGGCTTGGTTGCGCAAACCGCCGAGACCATCGCATTCCGCGCGATTCTTTCGCCGGCGAACGAGGTGCCTGCAGTCACCGGCCTGGCTGCCTCCGGCATGGGGACTGTCTTGTTGCACGTGGTCCGCGATAGTAGCGGCAAGATAGTCTCCGCCTCCACCGATTTCAACACCAGCTATCAGTATCCTGGGGACGTCACATTTACCGGCATGCACGTACACAAGGGAAATGCCGGCGAAAACGGTCCGGTCACCCTCAACTCCACCATTGGCGGTGGGGCCGCGTCGGTGAACGACCCGGCGGGCAGGGGCTCTCTGATCCGCCAGGGTTTCACTGCATCCACGGATGCGGCGGGCCTGGATACGGTGAACGGGATGCTGGCCAATCCGGCCGGTTTCTATTTAAATGTCCACACAACGATCAACCCCGGCGGCGTGATGCGCGGTCAGTTGCAACGCGCCGACATGCTGGTGTTGATGGGCCTGATGAGTCCGAAGAATGAAGTGCCGGCCACCGATTCGGGCGGCAGCGGCATTGCCAGCGTGGTTGTTTTGGCAACTCGTGATTCGAACGGCGCTCTGACCTCCGGAGTGGTTACTTTCGACGTGAATTACACCGGCTTTACAGATCCCACCACGTTTACCGGGTTTCACATCCACCAAGGTCCGGCCGGTGTAAATGGCCCCGTCACCATCAACACCGGAATTAACGGAGGGGCCAATGCAGTAACCGCCAACCCCAACGGAGGCAACCTGCATTTTGACGTGGAAGTGAATGTTGGCAACGCCGCAGCCGCGGAGACGCTGAATACCCTTTTTTCCAACCCTGCCGGGACGTACATTAACCTTCATACGACTGTGTTTCCGGGTGGCGTGATTCGAGACCAAATGCGGCGCACGGACCGGATGAACTTCCCTGTCAATATGCTTTCGTCGGCTGAGAATCCGCCGATCGCCGGCCTGGATGCGGGCGCTCCGGCTAACGTAACCGCTTACACCATCCGCAACACCGATGGAGAGGCGGTTGCCGGAACAGTGATTTTCGACGTGAATCCCCGGTTCCCGGCCGCAGCCACCTTCACCGGGCTCCACATCCACGATGGAAAGGCTGCCGACAACGGGCCAGTCACCATTAACACCGGCCTGAACGGAACGAATACGGTGGTAACCGACTCCGGCGCGGCGAATATCTACAAGGTGGTGAACGTCAATAGTGCTGCGGCTCTGGCGACTCTAAACTCGCTGGTGCAGAATCCTGAAAATCACTATGTGAACCTTCATACCACGATAAATCCCGGTGGTGCCGTTCGCTCTCAGCTGATGCCGGTGAACGCGGCTTTACCCGTCGTGAATGCGGTTATCAGCGCGGTCAGCGATCCCACTCTGAAGACGGTAGCGCCAAGCGGATTGATGACCATCTTCGGCACCAACCTAATCAAGGTTCCAGGTGACTTGCAAGCGTCTTCGGCGGGCGGTGTATTCCCCGTCTTCTACAATGGCACTCAAGTGACGGTGGGAGGTAAGGCGGCGCCGATTGTGGTTGACACGCCGGGTTATCTGGTGGTGCAGGTTCCTTCGGATGCGACGCCCGGTACACCGGACCTTGTGGTGAAGAATTCCAACGGAGCGAGCGGAGCGTTCAAGACGACGGTCGCCGCCGTGGCGCCCGCAGTGTTCTTCGATTCCAACGGCGGCGTTATTTTGAAGAACTCCGACTATACCCTGGTCGGCACCGGAAATGCGGTCATGGCCGGCGATATTGTACTGATCTACTCCACGGGGCTTGGTTCGATTACCGGTTTGACTGCCGGAACCTTGACTCCGGCTCCCACTGGGGCATCCGGCCTGTACAATTCTGCGGCGGTGAAAGTGACAATCGGCGGAAAGGACGCGCCGGTTATTTACTCTATCGCTTCGCCGGGGTTTGTGGGTCTGTATCAGACGGCCGTGACCATACCGCCGGGCGCTGGTACGGGGAAGGTGCCCGTGGTGCTGACGAGCGGCAGCACAGCGTCGAACACGGTTAGCATCCTGCTGCAATAGAGACACAACCGAAGGGGCTCCGAAGAAGGTTCGGGGCCCCTTGTTCAAACCCGCTTGAGCACCATCGCTGAATTCTTACTTCCGAAGGCAATGCAATTTGCCACTGCGTTTTCAATCTGCAGCCCTCTTCCATTCTTCGGCACGTAATCCAGGTCGCACTCCGGATCTGGAACTTCCACGTTGATCGTCGGCGGTACAAACCCATCGCGCATGGCAAGCAAAATAGTGGCGATACCCGCCGCGCCGCAAGCCCCTTGCGGATGCCCGATCATGCTCTTGAGCGACGATCCGGCGAAACGGTATGCATGTTTCCCAAACGCCAACTTCACGGCGCGGGTCTCGATGCGGTCGTTCAGTTCGGTGGATGTGCCGTGATAACTCAGATACTGAATCTGTTCCGGCGGCAGCTCGGCCTCCTGCAAGGCCAGCCCGATAGCCCGCGCCGGTTCTTCCCCGCACTCCTCCAATCGCACGCGGTGGAAGGCTTCGCAAGTGGAGCCGTAGCCGGCGATTTCGCCGTAGATCCGTGCGCCGCGATTCTTCGCCCGTTCCATCTCTTCGAGCACGAAAAACCACGAGCCTTCTCCAAGTACGAAGCCGTCGCGATCCTTTGAGAATGGCCGTGAGGCCAGCTCCGGCGTGTCGTTCCAACGCGAAGCCAGGATCCGCATGAGGATGAAGCCGCGCAGGATCAACGGTGCTATGGGCGCGTCCACGCCTCCGGCCACCATGCAATCCAGCATCCCGTAGCGAATGTGGCGGAAAGCGTAACCAATGGCATCGGTGGAGGAAGTGCATCCGGTAGAGATCAAATGGCTCAGCCCGCGCAGGCCGAATTTCATGGATACTTCGCTAGCCAGCGTTCCGGGCGTGGACGTGGGGATAACGTAAACGCTGCACTGTTTCTGTTTGCCTTCGTAATAGAGCCGGTATTGATCTTCGGTAAACTCCTGGCTGGCGCCGCCGGAGCCCACCATCACGCCGATCTGCCGTAGTTCGTCACGGTTCATTGATGCGGTGTTCAGGCCAGCGTCGGAAAGTGCTTCTCCAGCCGCCGCTACCGCTAGCGGCACCACGCGCGAAACGTGCGGACGGTCCTTCGGAGCGACGTATAAATTCTCATCGAATCCGGCGATCTGTCCGGCCACCTGCACCGCCCATGCACTCGGGTCGAACTTACTGATCCGGCGGACGCCGCTCACACCGTTCTTCGTCGCCGACCAGAACGCTTCGCGACCAATTCCGTTTGGGCTAACCGCGCCGATTCCGGTAACCGCAACCCGTCTCAGCATGCGGAGTGATGTCTGCGCCGAAGTAGGAAAGGCATTGTGTTAGTATACGCTTTGTCTCGCTCAATCATTATGGATGCCTTGCAACCCGGTTGGATTTCAAAAAAGGCACTCGACGTGCTCGCCGGCATTGAAATTGGCATCATTGGCGGGATCGTCATGCTGTTTTGGCTGGCCATTAGCGCGCCGCTGACCGGCAACTCCTGGTGGACCCCGCTGAATCTGTTTGCTTCGCATTCCTACCCTACCAGAATGGTGCGCGAAGGCCCGGGAATGGTGACGGTTTCCGGGATCGCCTTTCAGCTTGCCGCGGCAGGGTTAGTAGGGGCGATCACCGGCTTTCTGGCGCCTGCCGGGCGATTGTTCGGGCTGGCCGTCACCG
>JANXXV010000489.1 GCA_025350445.1 Bryobacteraceae bacterium
GGGTCGGCAATCTGGATGCCAAGCTTCGTCGCCACATACAGGAATCCATCGGTGTCCACCGTCATCCCATCCGCGCCGCTGCGCAGCGGGCCGGATTCCACTTCATCCGGGATCTCCAGCCGGTGAAACGGAACGCCGTTCAAGAGCGAGCCGTCGGCCGCGACCGAGAACGACCAGATCCAGCGGCTCAACGTATCGGCCACCATCAGGAAGGCGTGGTCGGGCGAGAACCGTACGCCATTGGGAAACAGAATCCCCTCTTGCGCAACCACGCGTTTGTTCCCTTTCGCATCGATAAACCAGACCTTTTTGTTCTGCGGATCGGTGAAATAGATTTCACCGCGAGGGTTTATTGCCAGGTCGTTGGAGTTCACTCCTTCCGCGATGACCGATTCCTTGCCGTCGGCGGCAAATGCGACAATGCGCTTGCGGCCGTTCTGGCAAGCGTAGAGGCGGCCGTCCGGTCCGAACATCAGGCCATTGGCTTCGCCCGTATTCTCGCGGAACACGGTTACTTTGCCATCGGCGGAAATCTTGTGGATACGGCTGTTCGGAATATCGCTGAAGAACACGTTCCCCATAGCATCCACCGCCGGTCCCTCGGTGAACTTATGCCCCTGGCTGACCAGTTCCCAACCGGAGTCTGAATCCAGGACGATGTTGTTGCTGATGTAATGCCGGGGGCCGCCTGTTGGCTTGACGATCGGTTTCGGGTAGTCGCGCCAGAGCTACCGCAGTGCGTCCGGCAGGATGGAAGAGCTGTGTTTGCTGTCGTGGGCTCCGGTGCCGATCACCAGCTTGTAATCGTAGTTGGCATCCCGCAGCGCCGCGCCCAGTTCATAGTTGCTGTAGATGTTGATGTCCTGTGTTCCGTCCTGCAAGAAGACCCGCAGCGGCTTGGTCTCCATTTTCCTCACCAGCGATGGGTAGATATGGTCGCCCCGCAGGTTGGTGAAGCCGCCGATAAAGCTGAGCACGCGATGAAAGACATCCGGGCGGGTCCAGGCGGCGTTGAAGGAAGCGTTGCCTCCTGAGCTGGAGCCGGAGATCGCGCGGTCGTTGGGATCGTTCGAGAGATTGTAGTCCTTCGCAACCTGCGGCAGGACTTCTTCAATCAGGAACGTAGGAAAGCGCGGGCCAACGGCATCGTATTCGGCGCTGCGGTTGAAGCGCGACTGAGTGCCCGCGCCGGCCCCGGGGACCACTCCGGGGTTAATGAACACGCCGATGGTGACCGGCATGTCACCCTTATGGATCAGGTTGTCGAGCACGATGGTGGTTTTGAACGGACCGCTTTCATTTACGAACGTGACGCCGTCCTGGAACACCATGGTGCAGGCGGGCTTTTCGGGCTTGTATTGCGCGGGAACGTAGACCCAATAATCGCGCACGGTGCCGGGATAAATTTTGCTGACCCACTCGTGTTTGGTGACCTTGCCTTGCGGGACGCCGGGCTGGCGCTGCGAATCGGGTCCAAGGGTGTATTCTTCGGCGGGCAGCAGCAGCGGTGCGATGGTTAGAGCGGCAATTAGAGCACAGGTCAACTTGAGCATGTCCCACATGTTACCGCACGGAAGGCCAGTCCTACTGCAAGCGGTTGTACTTCTTAAGTACTTCGCGAAGGCGATCGTGGGGCAGCGCGGTCACGGTGTGTCCGGCCGCTCCAGTCATTGTTTCGGCGCCGATCATCGCGTTGACGATGGCTTCTTCCGTGGCTTGCACCGCGGCTTCGAATACAGGGTTCAGCTTGTCATTGGGCAGCATGGCGACAGGCGCAGCCTGAGTGGCCGCGGCCGCGTTGGGGCTGCCGGTGGAGAAGGCGATGAAGATATCTCCCGACCCGTTGCCCGACGTGGAACCCGTGCGCGCCAGCCCCATGGTGGCGCGGCGTGCAAGGCGCTTGGTCTGGTGTGGCAGCAGCGGTGCGTCGGTAGCCACAACGATAATGATGGAACCGGTGTCTTCCCGATACGGATGGCCCAGACTGGCAACGGGCGGATTTGCCGTCAATTCCTGGCCCACCGGCAGGCCGCCGATACGCAATTGGCCGCGGCTTCCACAGTTGCATTGCACCAGCACTCCGATGGTGTATCCACCCTGAGCGGCCGTGAGCTTGCGTGACGAGGTGCCGATGCCGCCCTTGAATCCATAGCACACCATGCCGGTGCCGCCGCCCACATTGCCTTCAGGAACGGGGCCGGACGCAGCCGATTCCAGCGCCGCCGCCACATCCTCAGGCTTCACGTGGAATCCGTTGATGTCGTTCAGGAAGCCGTCGTAGGTTTCAGCTACTACGGGATAGGTGTAAAAGCCGCCGGCGAAAACATTTGTGCCGGGCTTGCGGCCGTTCTTCACCAGCCAAGCCAGATAAGCGTCGCGCACGACGCCGACGCTGTGGGAGTTGGTGATCAGCACCGGCCCATCCAGGAAGCCAGATTCCTCCAGCCAGTGCGTGCCGGTCATATCACCGTTGCCGTTCTGGGAAAAGAAGCCGCTGAAGACCGGGTCGGATGAGGCTTTGCCGCGTGGCCAGACGGCAGTCACGCCGGTGCGAACGGACGTACCGGAGATCAAGGTCCGGTGCCCCACTTCCACTCCGGGAACATCGGTGATGGCGTTGAGCGGCCCTGGAATGCCTTCGAAGGGGACGCCCAACTGGCGGGCGCGCGGCTTCGTTTGAGCCAATAAAGGAATCGAAATACTGAGGACGACAAGGAGTATGCGAAGTTTCATGAAGTCTCGGGCTGGGAATAAAGCGCCCAGGCGCTGGCCAGATCCTGAACCACATGGCCAAGGGATTTGTAGGCGGTGATTTCTTCCGGCGAGCGGCGGCCCTCGATTTCGTCCGCCAACACCTGGCCGATCTCGGCGGCGATGTGGCCGTCATCCACCAACCCCGCCTTCTTGGCCCTGAGAAACTCCCCGCCTTGGGTTAGAACTCCCTCGCGGCTGTCGGCAATGAAGCGCGATCGCAACGCGAGATCATTGTCCACTTCCGCCGGCTCCGCATAGTTGGAGCCGACAAGGTTCAAGTGCGTCCCAGGCCGCACCCAGGCGCCCTTTAAGATTGGCTCGACAGCCGAGGTGACGGTGCAGATAATATCGGCATGGGTGACGGCCTCTTCCACGTTACCGGCGCTGGCGACCGGCACGGCAAGTTCCGCGTGCATTCGCCGCGCAAAGGCTAGCGCGCGTTCGGGCGAACGTCCCCAAACCACGATGGATTCAAGGTTGCGCACTTTACTGATCGCTCGCGCATGAGTGGCGGCCTGTTCGCCATAGCCCGGAATCGCCAGGCGGCGGGCATCTTTGCGTGCCAACGCGCCGGTGGCCACCGCACTGGCGGCTGCCGTTCGGATGGCTGTGAGCTCACCGGCATGGACGACGCAAACAGGCGCACCCGAGTCCGGATCGAATAGGATGACGAGCCCCTGGTGCGACTGTATTCCCTTAGCGAAGTTCTGGTGGAATACTCTGATCAACTTCGCGCCCATCGCGCCTGGCATGACGCCGAACAGGCGGCCCTCGGACAGCGGAATGATCGACCGCAAAAGTTGCTTCGTTTCGCCATTTGAGAGTGCGATCATGGCATCGCGTACCATCGGAATGCAGACATCGTAGGTCAGGCGCCGGGAAACTTCTTCGCGGTCAATGAATCGCATCGAACGCTCCCTGTTGGTTTGGGGCAATGTCGCCTTTTGGAGTCTAGCACTCGCATTGCCCTAAGCAGAGCTTATCCCGCCACGTTCCAAGCCCCTGCTCCCGTGGGTGCAACTGCTTTGCTCAGAATAGCCTCCGGCCACAATTTGGCGCCTCGTCCAATCTGGGCACCCCAGGTTGGACACATCTCGAACCACGCGAAAATCATTGACTCCGCATATTGACTGACTGGCGATCCTGGTGACAACCCCGTTGCCCTCACGGCGCCATTAGGTGGGATATATCGCGGCGTTCCTTTCGCCGACGGAGCGTTGCAGGAGACGTCTCATCGCCATGGAGGCAAAAAGACGGGCTGTGAACAATCTTTAACGTGCCGCGAGTTAGTAAAGATCATTCGGAAATAGGTGGCCGATGACCATGCGTCGTTGATCGCTTCGCGACAATTACTGCCGCGGCGCCGAGCTGGCAGCGAACACTCGCCGCGACCCGAACTATCCGGCCAAGTCCAGCACCCCGTCTAACAGAACGTTGGCGCCGTTCGCGCAATCCTGCCAGGTGGTGAGTTCCTTAGGCGAGTGGCTGATCCCGCCAATACTCGGCACAAAGATCATTCCCATCGGCATCAGCGTCGCCATCATTTGCGCATCGTGCCCCGCGCCGCTCGGCAGGTGGCGCGTTCCCAGCCGAAGTCTTCCCGCGGCGGATTCGATCGCGCGTTGAACCTCCGCGGCCGCGACCGCCGACTCGTTGTGACCCTTGTGAGTGATCCGAATCCCGGTGCGCGTTTCTCTTGCGATTGCGCCGGCCCGAGCCCGAATTTTCTCTCCCAGCCGGTTAAGCTTCGCGGAGGAAAGATCTCGAAATTCGATACTCATCCGAACTTCGCCGGGAATCACGTTGACCGCGTTCGGAGCGACCTCCATGTGCCCTACGGTTCCGACTTGTGCTCCCGGCTCGCTGACCACAACCTCGCGCACTGCCAGCGTCAGGGCAGACGCGGCGATCAATGCATCCTGCCTGTCAGGCATCGGCGTGGTGCCGGCATGATTCGCGACCCCCGTAATGATCGCTTCATAATCGTCGATCGAAACGATTCCGTCGACGATGCCCACGGGAACTCCTTCGCGCGCCAGAACACCGCCCTGCTCAATATGAAGTTCCAGATAGGCATGGTATTTGCCCTTTTCGATCCGCGCCTGCTCCAGGCGGGAAGGATCGCCGCCGATTCGCCGGATGGATTCCGCTTTCGTCAAGCCGCGCGAGACCTGACTCAACTCGTCCGGTTTGGTCTGGCCCGCTGCGGCGCGGCTTCCATTCAAACTTGTGCCGGAGAACGAAGCTACTTCGCAGGCCCAAACTACGGCCGTGAGCGGACGCCGGGTTTCGATACGAAGGTCGTTCAGGATTCGCAGGATCTGCACCGAGGACAGTGAGCCCAGATCGCCATCAAAATTCCCGCCTGCCGGCACTGAGTCGATGTGGGACCCAAACAACAAAGGCGGCAAGGATGAGTCAGTACCGCGACGCGACGCAAAGATATTGCCTGCGGCATCGATGCGTACGTCGGCGCCGGCGCTCTTCATCAAGTCCATGACGAATTTGCGCCCCGCGATATCGGAATCGGAGTAGCCGACCCGGCTGACGCCGTGCTGAAATGTCCCTCCGGCTGGTCTGCCGAAGAGACTGAGTGCTTCCAGTTGCGATTGAATTGTGGAGGCTTCTATCCGCGGCCGGGGGGCAGCGTGCAAGCGGCACGCAGCGCCGGCTGCCAGGGTGCCCAGAAAATCTCGTCATTTCATTTGGGTTAAGTCTACCCCAATATCGCGAACCCGCGCGAGAATCTTCGGGTAGATCTCGTTGTTTGTGTAGAGCCCGTCTCTCTCGAGTTAACGGTACAGAGAGCGAAGAGGTTTGGCTCCGCAAGCCGGACTCGAATGCCCGACTACCCCGTTAGATTTCCAGGAACACGCCGAACGCCCACAAAGTATTGTCGGTCGTCGCAAAGTACACCCGTCCATTCGCCACCGTCACCCCCGTCAGGCTTCCCGGCGCAGTCACCTGCTTACCGGTGGAATAGATTTCCTTGCCTGTCACGCCGTCCAGCGCGTAGAGCGTAGCGTGGGTGCCGCCTTTCGCTCGGCCATCCGGCGTGTAGTCTCCAGCGGAGAGTACAAACACCACGCCGCTGGTGATCACTGGAGGTAACGGGGAACTCATCTCGCGCGACACCCATGCTTGTTTCAGCATTGGCTTTCCGTCTGACTCTTCCAACCTGAAGGCGACGACAGAGCCGTTCGGCGAACCCCACACAGGCGCCAGCACCCAGCGCGTTCCATCAGTATCCAGCCAGCTTGCCAGCGCGCCGCGAATGCTGCGTCCAGCGGAATGGAGCGACGGAGTCTGGTACAACGGCGTCTTGCTGTCGGCGCCGCCCAGCGACTGCGAGTCCAGCAGGTTAAGACGGCCATCCGCTCCGGCAGAGACGATCATGTCTTTGCCCTTGTATGCGAATACTACCGGCGTGGCTAAGCTGTTTCCCGTGCCTGCGCCCGTGAAGGAATGCTTCAACGTCAGATCCTTCGGAGTAAGGGCCAGCACCGCTCCGGCATCGCTTTGGACATAGACGGTTCCGTCCGTGCCGAGGGCAAGTCCGCCGCTGTTCACGGCGAAGCTGGTTACCGTTCCTTCCGGAGTGTTCAGGTCGATAGCCCAGACCGCGTTCTTGGTTCCGCCGCAACTGCCGGACGTGGTGCTAAAAACTACTCCATCGACGAGCGTGAGACTGGACGCCTTTGCGCCGGCCGGCAGGAAGTTCACCGGCGGGATGGCGTCCTCCCCGGTGGAGGTATTCACGAAATGGAGTTTCCCGTCGCTGGAAACAGCGAACGCCGGCCGTGGCGATGCGGTGTTAGCCGCGGCTTGGATACCGGTGACGGCAACCCGAGGCCGGGTGGCCGTAAAGCTAAATGGGATGTTCAGCGCGGGCACCGCAGTGATGCTTGCCGGGCATGGCGCGGAACTACTCGCCGCCGTCTCGTAATTCTTGTGCCAGAATATACGGTTCAGATCCACATCGATGGACCACAAGTCGTCTGAGCCACCCGCGACGAAAGCGAGTTCCTTGAATCCCTTGTAAGAAATCAACCTGCCCATCACGACTGGCGGAGCAAGGGAACGCGGGCCCTTCTGCTTGATAGTGTCGAACTTCCGCTTGAGCACCAGTTGGAAATCCTTCACATTTTCTTTGGTGATTCTGCCGTCTACCTTTGCCCAGCCCGTACGTTGGGCGTCGCCGCCGAGAGTCGGCCAGTCCATGGCAACTTGTCCGCTCGCCATGGCGGTGCACGCCAGAGAAATGACTGCCAGAGTTCTTTTCATGAACGAGTCTCCACTAGTGGCCGGGTAGGCCGAAACAGTACAGCATGCTATCGAAGGTTGCGATGTAGACGCGGCCGTTGGCTACAGAGAGCCCGCTGAAATGCGTAAACGTCTTTAGTTCATCGCCGCTGGAGAAAAGCTCTTTGCCGGTTTGCCCGTCCAGGGCATACAGCACTGCATGGCCTGATGCCTTGATGCGCAACGGGCTATAATCCGCCAGGCCGCGGTCCGCATACGCCTGCCGGGTGTTCTCGCCGTTGCCGTAAGCGAAGATCACGCCGTTGGCGATTACCGGCGGTTCAGCCTGGTCCATGTCGCGCGACATCCAGGCCGGGTTCAACTGGAACTTGCCGTTCTTCTCTTCCACTTTGAATGCCGCCACCGCGCCATGCGTCACCGGTCCCCAGGAAACAGGTGGCTTGAATTCCGGATGGACCGGACCCCAGAATGGTGTCAATGCCCAGCGCGTGCCCTTTGAATCTTCCCAACTGGCCATGCTGCCCCAGATGCCGGCCGATTGGAAATCGGTCTCTTCATTGCAAATTAATTGCGTGCGCACCAGCGGAGTCTGATGATTCTCACCACCGGCCGACTTCGTATCCAGCAGGTACATGCGGCATTCCTTGCTGCCGGTGATCATCAATTCACGGTCCTTGTATTTAAAGATCGACGGAGTAACCTGCATGTCGAGATCGCGCTTCTGCAGCCACATCCAGTTCGTGGGCATGAAATAGTCCTTGAGATTCAGATCGCTGCCCTCCACTCTGGCGCCGACAAGCCCGTTGCCGTAAACCTGATTGACCGGATCGTAGCGGCCGTCGCCGGTGGGCGCCCAGGCGATTCCAGTAGAGTCCACCGCCGCACCCGCGCGGCCCCACAAGCCGCCGCTCTTCGGGTTATAGGTCATCACCTTCTTCGCCGGGTCGTTCAGATTTACCGCCCAGATCTGATTCGGGTTACCCGCGCAGCCTTGGGACGTGGTCGTGAACACGACGTTGTTCCAGAGGTTTAACGAGTATGACTTGCCGTTGGGATAGCCGAACTGAAAAGGCGGAGCCACGTCTTCGCCGTTCCCCACGTTGAGGGAGTGCAGTTTGCCATCTCCCGCCAGCGCGTAGATCGTTCTGTCGCCGGACGCATTCGCCGGGCCGATCACCGGCGTCGCCGTCTGCCCGGGAGGGCACAAAGGATCGCCGGGCCTGCCTCGCCGTTCGGGCGTTGGATATTCGAAATGCTTCTTCCAAAGCAGTTGGCCCGTCTCCACGTCGATGGCGTAGATGTTATCGGAGATACCGGCTTCGATGGCTATCTGTTTGACCCCGCCGCTGGTATTCACCTTCTCGATGATGAGCGGAGGGAACAGCGAATGCATCTCCTGCGGCACGTTGTCCAATTTGATCTTCCAAAGGACCTTCATGTTCTTGACGTTGTCTTTTGTCAGGATCTTTTCGTCCTGCTGCCAATTGGTCCGTTG
>JANXXV010000496.1 GCA_025350445.1 Bryobacteraceae bacterium
CAGCAGTCTCTCAGCCTTCTTCAGATCCTGAAAATACTGCGGCCGCATGGAGATCCGGCAGGAAGCGCATCGCCCGTCAGTGGCGTCCGCAATGGCCCGGCCATTCCACTTTTTCCGGATACGCTCGTACTGTTGCAGTAGCTTCGGATCGAGCGCCGCCACCAGCCCCGCCCGCTCTTCCTTCACTTGCAGCAGAAACTGCTGAACGGACGGTACACTTCAGGTGTGCCGGTAATGTGTCTAAGACCCAGACCTTCTCTCTTTTTTTGGGGATGGCTACGGCCACAACCTTGTTAATCCTCGTTGGCCGTTCCTACCAAGTGATTGCTTGGAAAATGAGCGCGCGGCACAATCCAGAGGCGGGGCGGCTTGTCGACGCCGGAGGAATGCGGCTTCAACTGTTCTGCACTGGCGAGGGTAGCCCGACGGTAATCCTCGGGTCCGGTCTGGGCGGCATTTGGGAGCAGTGGCGAAGCGTTCAGCCCGCGGCCTCATCGTTTGCCGGAGTCTGCGGCTATGACCGGGCAGGCTACGCGAATAGCGATTCTGGACCCTTTCCCCGGACAAGCCGTCAAATCGCGGGGGAGCTTCGCATGCTCCTGCGAAGGGCTGGTGAGCAGCCTCCGTACATTCTCGTTGGCCATTCCGCCGGACGCTACCACGTGCGTGTTTTCCACGGACTCTTTCCTTCGGAAGTCGTCGGGATGGCGCTCGTGGACGCCACGCAAGAGGATCGGTACCGCCGCCTCCCGCCTGCCTGGAAGGCGTTCGGCGCCACGATGGTGGAACGGCATCGCGGCCAGACCCGACAGGCTCCTCTCGATGTTGAATTGAGAATCAAGCGCCTACAGTTGTCGATGTGGGGATCGAAAGTGCCTTACCTACTCCTGCAACGCAAGTCTTCGCTGCGGGAGCAAGCGAATTGGAGACAATCCAAGTCAGTGTTGAGCAAGCACGAGATGCCGGCAGTCTCGGCGCCAAGCCACTGATCGTCCTCACCGGGGGCAAGAACACGGATGGCAGCCTCAGCGCAGGCCTCCATAAACGAGACATCGAGGAGTATCGGCGCATTTGGGTCAACGACCTTCAGCCGCGCCTTGTCGCGCTCTCGACTCGTTCAAAGTGGGCTGTTCTTGCCGACAGCGGTCACGACGTTCCTGCAGACCGTCCAGATGCGGTTATCGAAGCAATCGGCGATCTTGTTGAAATGATCCGAAAGCGCTGAAGCGGAGAATTCCCGCCTCAGTGGCATCGGAATCCGCATCCAGAGTCAGGCGGGCAGTTCGACCTCGATCTCTCGCAATTCCGAGGTGGGAGAGCGCTCGGCCCTAAGCACGTCCCAATAGATTTGGATCGCCTCCGTGGCACGACTCATCAACTCTTCGGCCGAGCCGCCGGTCACGAGGATCGATGGAAGTTCAGGTACGTAACCACTGTAGCCAGTCGGGCCGCTTTCCATTACAAGCGAATACTTGCGGGTCATGCTTTGTCCTCCTCAATACCAGTCTGCCTTAGGATTGCCTTGTATGTACCGGGTCGAACGTCGTCGCCAAGGCGACCTGACACCACAGTTATGCGTCCATCGGGACTTCGGAACACGCGATGGTCGCCGGACGTTCGCACGAGCAGCCAGCCAGCGCTCTCGATCTTGCGAATGACCTCCCGAACCTTCAACGGCACAGTCCTGAGTTTACCGGACTGCAACTGCCCAGTATAGAACCCGTGTAACGGCGTAGGCATCCGTGAAGTAGTATCGGCCTCAAGACCTTACCGGGCCGTTGCGCAAAGGACCCTTTGTGAAACACTGGCCGGGAGCGGTAGGTCTTTGGTGTAGAGTCGTGGAGCTTCGACAAGCTCATTGCCACCTTCGGACAGCGGTGGAAGCAGCGGCTAGCCGGCAATGCCGTCGTACTCCGCGTGCGTGCCGATCCAGAACCACAATAGCCCGTCAGGGATACGGACCGCCGGAGCGTGCTAGTGCAGGCCTACCCGAGCGGACTAGTATTCGTCGATTCTCTTGAGGTGGATCGAAGGATGGTGAGGATCCGCTTTCAACAATTCGAAAGCATGATCACCAGCCCGATGCACTTCGGAAGGCAATCAGCGATAGTCCTACCAAAAATCAGGCGCTGCGTGATGTTTCACAATTCGGTCGAGCGGCCAGCCTCATGATCTCGCAGCGCGCGCGCGGCGAGTCTCTCCAGTTTGCCGCTCCTTGCATCGGATACGATTTGGCGATCCCAGTCATCAGCGTCAAAGCGCGCAAACCATGCACGCAATACCCGCAACTCATCTTCGTTCAACGCGGCGATTTGTTGTTCCAACTGCTCAACGCGGCTCATAGCGCCTCTGTTTCCGGGTATCTTCGCGCGTTGACCTCCGCGAACTACCACCAAGCTCACTACTATTGCGGCGTAGGTACAGTGTGCATCTCATGCTTCAGATTCACCGGCGGATTGTAGTACAAAATCCGCCCGCAACTCTCACATGTCAGCAGTCTCTCAGCCTTCTTCAGGTCCTGAAAATACTGCGGCCGCATCGATATCTGGCACGAAGCGCATCGCCCGTCGGTGGCATCCGCAATGGCCCGGCCATTCCACTTCTTCCGGATACGCTCGTACTGTTGCAGTAGCTTCGGATCAAGCGCCGCTACCAGCCCCGTCCGCTCTTCCTTCACTTGCAGCAGAAACTGCTGGTCGGCCGACGTACGGCTCCGCGCCCGATCCTTTTCCGCTTCCACTTGCTGCTTTTCTTCTTTCAACGCCGCTTCCGCCGCCTTCACGTTCTTATCCAGGATCTCGGAAGCACCCATCAATTCCAGAATGAGGTCTTCGCACTTGGAGATTTCCTTCCCGCAGAATTCAATCTCGTGTTGAAACGCCTTGTATTGCTCGTTCGTCTTCGCCAAGAGCA
>JANXXV010000523.1 GCA_025350445.1 Bryobacteraceae bacterium
GAATCTTCAACCTGGACCACTGCAGTTCCTGCGTCAGATGAACGATCTGTTCGACTTCGGTACGGGCGATATGGAGGGCGATGGACTCACTGGCAGCCACTCCAGGATAGCTCATTCCGGCGTTCATTAAAACATAGTTACCACTATTTGTTTTAACTCTTTTTGACTCGTCCGCGCGGGTCACGCGATACCACGCCCGGAATTGGGTCCCGATGCCTCCTCCAAAGGAAAATGTTTATACCACCGATGTTCATACGACGTCTCCTGATAGTCAACGTCAGCACCCTTTTGGATCGCCTTTCGCATGGCTTCCAGGTCACATGATTTTACTGCGATATAAAGTTCCCCGCGGTATGCTTGTGCCGGAGATCCGCGGACAAAGGCATTCGAGAAAGACCATAGCCCCAACCATGAGTGCGCGCTTCTTCATCAGGAACATTGTACATTCTCGTAAGACCTCGTGCCTTGTCTGTCACGATATCGGCGACGGTACACAAAATCTGGCCGGGCAGTCCAAAACGGCAACGCGCGTTTGGCATGCACTTCACGAGTTGGGTCGCACCGCGACCCTGTCGAATTTCAAACAGTTCTCCAAGAAAAGTAGTCAAACGGCAAAAGCGCCTTGAACCAGTCAAAACAGCTATTTTGATTAGCCCGACCATCCTTGACAGGTCTGGTGATCGAAATCGAATCGCGGGCGGTGGACGCCCGTTCTGGAAGGTATGCCGCCTCCGACGAATTACTCCTCGCTGACGGCGTAGACATCCGCAAAATGACGCGGGTCGAAAGCGACTACCGAATTGTTGCTCATACGACCGGTTTTGCAATGATCCGGCTATCCAATAGGTTGCTGGGCTTTGAGCGTTGCTAAACCCTCTTGCGTCACATCCGGGCATGGCGACAGGTTTTCGCAATCGCGGCTTTGTCGGGTTGAGTCACACCAGATAATTTGCAAAGTAACTACGGTTCGTCAATCGTCACGTAGCGGTCAGTCTTCGGGTTGTTGATCCTCTGCCGGACGCCGCTCGGCCAGGAAATGTCGATCCATTTCGCCGACGCTTCTTTCCCCAGCCCGAAGAACACCGTGCGGTCACTCGATCCGCCATAGCCTGTCGTCGTCGTAACCCGGTTCCACTGTTCGGCTCCCGAAGCGCTCACCAGATGAATGAGCGCTCCGATTCCTTCCCGGTTGCTTTTCCTTCCGTGCAGTTGAATGGCGAGCCAATGATTCGCCACCGGTGAGACGTTGCGGAACAGCTCGGCGCGCTCGCCGATGCGGCTCACGACCGCATCGACGCGTCCGTCGCGGTCAAAATCTCCAAAAGCCGCGCCACGATGCGCGCCTAACTGCTGGAAGTCCTTCCCGGCCGACGCGCTGACGTCGAGAAAATGAAGCCCGCCGAGATTCACCAGCACCTTGTTCGTCTGCTTCGATTGGCGGCTCGAAAACATCTCCGTGTTGTCGTCGATTGCGCCGCAGGCCGCAAACAGATCCTTTTGTCCGTCATTGTTGAAATCGTGAATGCCGTTGCTCCAGCCTGTCGCGGTCATGGTCTGACGGCCGATTCCACTTGGATAAGTGACGTCCATCAGCAGCCCCTTACCTAAATTCCGGAACAGCGGAAACGTTTCGTTGCCATTGGCGGTCACCCATAGATCCTCGCGTCCGTCGTTGTCGACGTCGCCGCTGCTCACGCCCATCGAGCTCAGCGCGCGTCCGTCTTCATTGAACGCCACTCCCGCCTGCAAGCCCATCTGGCGAAAGTGCCCCCCGCCTTCGTTGTGAAACAGGAAGTTCGGGACTGTGTCATTCGCGACGAAAACATCGAGCTTGCCGTCGAGATCGTAATCCAGAAACGCCAGGCCCATGCCTTTTCCGATATGCGGTGCAATGCCCGACGAAGCCGAAGTGTTGGTGAAGGATCCGTCCCCGTTGTTATGGTAGAGCTCGTTCGGCAGCCCTTCGTAGTACTTCGGATGGCAGTAGGTGCGCCTCTTGCCGATCGTGCATGGAGGATCTTTCTCGGGCGCCCAGGCTACGTAGTTGACGACGAACAGGTCGAGCAGCCCGTCGTTGTCGTAATCGAACCAGCCCGCCGAAACCGACCAAGGCTTCGTCCCGGCGCCGGTGTACGCCAATCCCGCGCGTTGTGTGACGTCTTCGAAGGTGCCGTCCCCACGATTCCGGTATAGGATGTTGCGGTTGACTCCCGCGATGAAGAGATCAATTGCCCCGTCGTTGTCATAGTCCGCCGCCGTCACGCCCATGGCGAAGCCGTCGCCGCGAACTCCGGCCGCCAATGTCACGTCGGTGAAAGTGCCGTCGCCGTTGTTTCTGTAAAGCCGGTTGTAAAAAGAGGGATCGGACTTTTCGAGCTTTGGCTGCTGCGCGCCGTTCACGAAGTAGATATCGGGCCAGCCGTCGTTGTTATAGTCGAAAACGGCCACGCCGGAGACCATCGTTTCGATCTGCCGCCGGTCGCCGTTAGCCGAGTTCCGCAGCACAAAATCGATGCCGGCACGGCTCGCGATGTCTTCAAAAACGATCGGATCGTGCGCCGCCGGCGCCGAATAGAGCCAACCGGCCAGAAGCACCAGCGCGGCGCATACCGTCAATCTGCTGCTTTTGCTCAAGCCACAAATTTACATCAGTTTCCAGGATTCGTCGAACAGACCGGAATAAGCGGCCTCCGGATCGTCAGAGCTTTCCTGTACTTTAAATATGGCGAAGTCTCCATAGCGGGGCGTCGGAAAATCGCCGGCCCAGTCTGCCCACGCGGCGGTGAGACCGCTATTGATCACCACGTATCGAATTGGATTCATCGGGCTCGGATAAATCAACGCCGGCAGCGACTCGCCCGCCGGGAAGCTGTGGCTACCCAGCGCCACCGTCTCCTTCGTCCAATGCAGCGGCGGCAGTTTGCCGTTGAGTTTCGCGATCCAGAGATTGCTCCCCGGATCGCCGAAGAGCACTACGTGATACTTCTCAAAATCAGCCGCGGTGACGTCTTTGTCGTCCTTCACGCGGATATGGCCGCGGTAGGCCAGCGTATATTGCGAGTCGAATCGCTTGAGCATGCGTAGCGCCTGGTCGTTGACCGCCGCATTCCAGGGAGTTCCCGTCGGCCGCACAACCAGGAACGGCTCAAGGAACGCATCGTCGATCGGGCCCTGCAGCCCGTGCTTTTTCCGGAGGCCTTTTTCGCGCCCGCCCGCCACTTTCCAGCTTCCGCGCGTTTTCTCCAAAACCATGTCCGGAGCAGCCTTCACTTTGAGCGTCTGGCCGTCGATGTTGACGACAGTGGCTCGATCGGTCTGCCGCAACGCCAACCGCGAGAGGTTCTTCGTCGTGATGTTGTACTGCGACCTATTGTCTCTGCGCGTGGCGTCCACTTCCGCACGCTCGTAATGTTTTTCCATGCCGTCGATGGTGACCCAATAATCGCGGTTGTAGCGTGTCGTATAGGTCAGGAAACGTAGGTGATCGGGTGTCTGCCGGCCCATC
>JANXXV010000535.1 GCA_025350445.1 Bryobacteraceae bacterium
CTGCGAGCAAAAGCAGCCGGGATTTGGAACGCCCGGAACGAGAAGTATCCTACGACAATGAAGTGTGCTGGCAGCATCTTCAAGAATCTTCTTTTCGTGGAACTGCCTGAATCCGTGCAGTGCCAAGTGCCGCCAGAATTGGTCCGGGACGGCAAAGTGCCGTCAGCCTATTTCCTGGAAATGATAGACGCGAAGGGCATGGAGAACGGTGATATCCATGTAGCCGATTACCACGCGAATCTAATCTACAACGCCGGACATGGCACCGCACGACAAGTTTGTGAAGTAATCGACGACTTGAAAGCCCGCATTCGCTCTCGGTTCCACTTTAACGTGGAAGAGGAAGTGCAGTACGTCGGATTTACTTCTTCGGATCCTTCTGCACTTCGTAGAGCGTGAAGTCGTCGTCGTAAACCGTCGCTGTGATGTGGTCGCCTGGTTTCAGTTCTTTCAGGATTGCCACCTTGTCTACGGCATAGGCCATCGTCATTGCATCCATCCATCCTTCCACTTTCTCGTGGTTGACGGTCAGGCTCTTGGTGCTCGTGTTAACCTGCTCAACCTTTCCGCGGAGCATGTGAGCCTTCTTTTTTGATGGTGTTTGTGCAAATGCGATTGAGAGTACCAAAAACAGGATCACAGCTGTAAATTTCGTCATGCTCCTATTCTCTCCGATTTCAGAGCACCAGAAGGGAGGAGGAAGAGTGAAAGGGAAACTTTTCTCTGATATCGTAGTCTGAACGGGAAACACGAATAAGGAGCTTATGAAGAAAAAAGCATTGCTATTGCCGTTGTTCTTGGGAGTTTGTGCGATGAGTTGGGCGCAGGACGAAGACGCCTACAAAAGCTTGATGAAGGCCACGCCGCCAGCAGTAGGAGGCGTCCGGAAGAATTTGGAAGCTAAATCTATGGACGCCGTTGTCGAAGACGCCAAGAAACTGGAGCACATCTTTGGAGAATCAGCCGAATTCTGGACCAAGAAAGGTGGGGCCGACGCTGTCGGTTGGTCAAAAGACGCCCAAGCTGCGGCTTCGAAGGTGGCATCCGCTGCCGCTGCCGGTGACGCCGAAGGCGCCGCTGCCGCATTCAAGGGTGTGACTGGTTCCTGCAAAGGATGCCATGAAGCACATCGCGAAAAGCTGGCAGACGGATCCTACAAGATTAAGTAATCCGGCTATTTCGCAGTTTCCAGGTCTTGCACGACGTAACGCACAATCGATTCAAGCAGCGCCGCGCGCGGATATTTGCCGTGATCTAGGAAAGAAAGCAGCGATTTGTCTGCCAGCTTATCCAGGGGCAGTCCGACAGCTAAATGATCCGCGCGCGCGGTGCCCAGATATTTAGCACCCGGAACGATCGCATCCTCCCGCGTCAATTGGCTGTCTTGCTTAGGATCGTAAACCGATAAAAGTTTCCAGCTTTCCAGCAGCATCTTCGACGTGTTTGACGTGTCGGAGACGGCAGCTACGGAATAGGAAGGCACCACGGGGTTTGGGTAGCTTGCCAGAAACGCCTGCCGTACATCCCGCCTCAAGCTCTTAAACCCGGTAGACACGTCTCCCTGGCAGCCGCCAAAGTTCATCATCTTCATGTATTTGTCGAGTATTGACGGTAAGATGTCCGCGATGGGCGAACCACCAATCGCTCCAGCCACAGTGACGAAAGCGGCTACCGATCCGGCGGCTTCTTTATCGGTGGCGAGCATCGTTTGCAGATCCGGCGCGCCCTTGCTGTAACCCAGCACGATATATTTCCGCTGATCGTCTTTCATGTGGTCTTTCAGGTATTGCGCGATCGTCTTCGCATTCACCTCGCACGCGTCGTTCGGCACAGCCAGCAGTTCCACGGTCATCCCTTGCTTTTCGCGAAGCACCTTCTGGCCTTCGTCGAACGCCGGAGCCATGGAAGCGCACGAGTTCATGATGCCAGGCACAATCAGCAGCCGGTACTTATTGGGGATCGCGCCCAGATCTATCTTCTTGGTAGATGGCGCTTCTATATACTGTGAACAGGCTCCCCAATTTCCGCCGTCCGCATTTTGATCGAGCACCGAACAGAACAGATCCGAAAAGCTTCCGGTATAGTCGGCGGACGGCGCGTTCAACACAATGATCTGCGTTCTGCCGTCCGACTCGAAACTGCCCCCGGTTGCCGTCTTCGCCGTCAGTATCGGATTCGATGGCGTGACGAAGCTGAGCTTCGCCACCAGGCCTGTATCGTTAAGGCTCTGTGCCACGTACCCGCGCTCCAGATCCACCTTGGGATCAATCTTGTGGGTCACCCCGTTGTTGCGTTTGTCGCGTTCGAAGCCGATGTCGTGAGTGGCGGCCCCGGCCCAGACCGTCTGGCCTTCCACTGCAAACGGGGCCTTCCACAAACGGAGATGGTGCCGGGTAGCCACCACGGAGATCGGTTCGGCATGGGCAAATCCGTAATCCTGAGGCCGTCCAAACAGGTAGAGCACGCTCATCGGCATCTCGAGGTAGGCCTGTTTGGATAGACTGGCTATCAGCCCGTGCAGGACGGCGTCCTTGGTTTCGCGATCCACCATCACCCATCCGGCCGCTTCAAAGGTCTGCTTCACCCGCTCTTCCGATCCCACCATCACAAAATTCACCCGGTCGCCGACATTGCCTTGAAGATCGCCGATGCGGGTTGGAATCTTGTCGAGCATCTCTACCGTGATCTCCGGGACGTGAACATTTTGGGTCGCTTTGGTGGTGTCTATTTTCGCCGTGGTGACAGCAATTGATACCTGATAGCCGCCGGTCCCCTTGTCGCTTCCAGCCTGATTGATGCCCACGGAGAGGCGGCCCGCGCGGACAGCCGTCATCTCCCGATTCGGTCCGATCAGAAAGGGCTGCGCGGTTTCAGCGCTTCCGATGCGGCCGATCACCGAGCCCCGGCCCGCATCCACCACAGGCATGGCGCGGAGCAGATCTTTCCAACCGCGCGGGAGGCCTTCGGGGCCATTTGCTTTCGACTGAGGGTACTGCAAACTGCCGGTTGCCGTGATGATGACGCCATCGCCGATGCCGACATCTATGGCGGTGTCCACCCAGGTTTGATCCCCTTTCAATTCGATCTTCTTTTGGTTCGCGGCGGTTTGGGCGTATAGGCTGGTTGCCAGGATCGCGGTGAGAATGCACTTGCGCATGAAACTATTCTCCCGCGAATAGACCGGTTGCCGCCACCAGCTTGCCGTTGACCACGATCAGAGCCGAAACGCCCTGTTGGGTTTTTAGCAACTTGAGTCCGCGATCGGGACCCATGACGCAGATTGCGGTTGCCAGGCTATCGGCAGTGATCCCTTGCGGTGCGACGATTGTGACTCCGATGCGCGTTGTCAGTGCTTGGCCGGTACTGGGATCGATGATGTGCGAATAGCGCTTGCCGCCGATCTCCAGAAACTGTTCCGTGTCCCCGGAGGTGGAGACGGCTTGGCTGGCTAGCGTGATCCGGCGCCGAAAACCGGCCGCCGGCTCCACTGCGATTGTCATTGGCTGCTTGCCGATTGTCAGGTCGCCGCTGGCGGCCACCAGCGCGTTGGGCAGGCCCAGGTTCCTGAGAACAAGAAGCGCTTCGTCGGCTGCGTAGCCTTTTGCGATACCGCCAGAATCGAGCTGCATCCCGGGCTGAGTAAGGTACGCCGTTTGCATGGCGGCGTCCAGAATCAGTTTTGCGTAGCCAGTCCGGCTGAGCGCCCCGGTGATGGCTGCGCTCGCGGGCAGCACCTTGTCGCGGCGGGCGTTTCGCCAGAGCTGAATTACCGGTCCCACGGTGATGTCAAATGCGCCGCCGGTTTGAATGGCAAGCCGCTGCGACGCCGCCAGGACTGCGAAAAGATCGCGGCTGATTCGCGTTGGCGTCGTGGAAAGGCGCATCAGTTCGCTCCGCGGCTTGTAATCGGAGAGGATTTCGTCCAGTTCGTGAACTCTGGCGAAGGCCGCGTCGAATGCGGCGTGCGCGACGTCCACATCAGGCGCGTCCACCGTAATTCGAAAGAGCGTCCCCATGTGGGGCTCTACGCGCTCGAACTTCTCGGCCATCAGGGGCAGGCGCAGCGGGAGGCACAGCAGCAGCAGGCTACTCTTTTTCCACACCGTTGTTCCAGTATTCATACATCTGTTGCTCGCTCGGCGCCTTCAGCGGACGCACTAGGCGAAAGCCCAGAAATTGTGCGTCCGTAAGATACCAGATGCTCTTGGGAAGTTGCGGGTCCTGCATCTTCCACGACGAGTCCGAGCCGAGACGCGCGCCGGATCGCAGCCGGTCAGCCGGGTCGCTCCAGGCTCCGCCGCGCGCGGCGTGCGGATAGGGTTTCGTCGATTTCACCCCCGGGTCCACGGCCCCGTCCGCGGAGTACTTCGTATACTGATCGAGCGTCCATTCGGCGACATTGCCATGCATATCGTAAAGTCCCCAAGGGTTCGGCTTCTTAGTGCCGACCTTCTCATACTTCCCATTGCTGTTGCCTTCAAACCAAGCGTATTCGCCAAGTTTCGACGCGTCGTTTCCAAACGAATAGGCCGTGGTGGTTCCGGCGCGGCAAGCATATTCCCACTCGGCTTCAGTGGGCAACCGGTAGAACTGTCCAGTCTTCGCGCTAAGCCATTCGGCGAACTTATTGGCCGCGTGCTGGGTCATGCTGATGGCGGGATAGCCGTTAATTCCCATACCGAAACTCATCTCCACATAGGGCCGCGTGGGGCGGCTTAACGCGTCGACTACCTCGTCCGCTCCGGCAGTCTCTCCGGCTTGCTGGGCGAACATGAAGAGCCGGTATTCGTCCCAGGTTACTTCGTACTTGCCCATCCAGAAC
>JANXXV010000540.1 GCA_025350445.1 Bryobacteraceae bacterium
CCAGGCGAATATCCGTGTGCCTACGGGCGTTGCGCCGGGACCTGCTGTGCCTGTGCACTTGACCTATCTCAGCCGTACCAGCAATGAAGTAACCATCGGCGTGCGCTGAATCGCTCCGGCTTTTCGAACGGAGGAACAAACATATGAAACCGATCCTGACTTTGATTTTCGCGACCGGCTTGTCAGCCGCCATCGCAAGCGCACAATCACCACGGCACTTTACCGTCACTGACCTCGGCATTGTAGGCGGGCAGCCCGGCGAGCCGTATGTCCTCACCGACAGTGATGCTATCAGTGGCGCGGCCGTCGCAGCCGACGGCACAATGCGTGCCGTTCTCTGGAACAAAGGCGTGAAGATGGACATCGCCACACCCGGGCTCGGAGGGTCGAACAGCATGGGTCACGGCTGAAACGAAAAAGGTCAGTCCGTCGGTGGAGCGGAGACTTCCGCGCAAGATCCGAACGGAGAAGACTTCTGCGGATTTAAAGCGTTTGGACTCCCTTCCACGGGCAGGATATGCGCGCCGTTCCTGTGGCAGGACGGCGTAATGAAAGCGCTGCCAACACTGGGAGGCATCAATGGCGCGGCCTCGTGGATCAACAACCGGGGCGAAATTGTCGGGGTGGCGGAGAATGCCAAACTGGACAAGACCTGCCCTGCTAACGGGCCGCAGAAATTCCAATTCAAGCCAGTCATGTGGCTGGATGGCAAGATCCAGGAACTTCCTACGTTCGGCTCGGACCAGAATGGATACGCCTCCGCGAACAATAACAACGGCCAGGCCGCCGGTGCGTCAGGCGATTGCGCCACATTACAGCCTAACGGCAACTACCTCTTGGGCCGTCACGCTTTGCTCTGGGAAAAGGGATTGGCGACCGACCTCGGCAACCTCGGCGGGACGGCGGGACATTTCGCCTTCGCCATTAACAACCAAACTCAGGTGGCCGGGGTCTCCGACCTGGCCGGAGACACAAGCTTTCACGCCTTTCTGTGGTCCCAAAAGACAGGGATGCAGGACCTCGGCACACTTCCCGGCGACTTCGCGAGCGCCGCAATCGGCATTAACGACGCAGGTACCGTGGTGGGCCTGTCCCTTGACCCATCCTTCAATCTGCGCGCATTTGTCTGGCAGGATGGCGTGATGAGCGATCTGAATTCCCTCATCCCCGCCGGCTCCCGGCTTACCATCATCCACGCGTGCGGGCTCAACTCCCGCGGGGAGATCACCGGCCTTGCGGTCACAAGCACTGGTGAGGTCCATGGCTACCTGGCAAGCCCAGCAGGCACCACGGCGTTAGTCGGGCCCAAGAACACAACGGTGATAACCCGCCAGATCACGCTGGATGGAACGGCATCGTTCAGCGCCGATGGGAAACCGCTGACCTATGAATGGTCGATCCCGCAAGGCAGCCCCCAGGCCGCAATCCTTCATGGAAACACGGCCACTCCCGAAGTCCAATTCGCCTCGGGCCGCAACGTCTACATATTTCAGCTAACGGTGACGGACTCAGCCGGAACATCCGCAACCGACCTCGTAACAGTCAACTTCCAGGGCAACTAAGCCGAACCGTGCCTGTGCCCGCTCCATAAGCACAGGCACCCCACCTCAAACCCTCCACTTTTCTCCCCCTTGCAATCGAATTGTGATGGAATTGAAATAGGTAGATGCTAGCCTTAGAAACCATGAAACGTCTGCTTCTACTCGCTCTGCTTTTCTGTCCGCTCCCTTCACTCTTCGCCCAGTTTGAATCCGCCGCGGTTCTCGGATTGGTAAAAGACGGTACCGGCAGCCTGGTTTCCGGCGCCAAAGTCACACTGACCAACCTCGACACCGGCATCACCGCCAACAAGGAAACCGACGAAAACGGCACATACGAATTCATCAATGTGAAAATCGGCCGCTACAGCGTCACCGCCGAAAAATCCGGATTCGCCACCGCCTCCGCGCCCGGATTCACCGTCAACGTCAACGCCCGGCAGCGGGTCGATCTGACGATGACCGTCGGCCAGGTTGCCGAATCCGTAACGGTCAGCGCCAACGTATCTCTCGTCGAATCGGACTCCAGCGAAAGGGGCCAGGTCATCGAACAGCGGAAAATCGTCGAGCTCCCGCTCAACGGCCGCAATTATTCCGACCTCGCCCTGCTTTCCACCGGAGTTCGCCGCTCCAGTTACGCTGTGGCCAATCCCCCGCGCGAAGGCTCGTTCAACGTGAACGGCCAGCGCAGCACGTTCAATAATTTTCTTCTCGATGGCGTGGATAACAACGCCTACGGCACCAGCAACCAGGGCTTCTCGAATCAGGTTGTCAACCTGCCGCCCGACGCCATTACCGAATTTCGCATCGTCACCAACAATATGAGCGCCGAGTACGGCCGCACCTCCGGCGCCATGATCAATGCCTCCATGCGCGGTGGAACTAATCAATTTCACGGTAGCGCCTGGGAATTCCTGCGCAACACGGACCTCAATGCGGTCGGTTATTTCAAGCCTGCCGGCGGCGTCAAGCCCATCCTGCAGCGCAACCAGTTCGGAGCTACCGTAGGCGGCCCCATCATCAAGGATCGGGCGTTCTTCTTCGCCGATTACGAAGGCTTTCGCGAAAACCTCAAGTTCCTGACTTTTTCCACCCTGCCAACCGCTGCGCAACGGCAAGGTATTTTCGCAAAGACGATCACCAATCCGCTCACCGGCCAGGCATTCCCCGCCGGTACTCCCATTCCCCAGACCGCCTGGAGTTCGTTCGCCCGCAAAGTCATTGGCGATCTTCCGCTCCCAACCAACGCTGGCGCCTCGAATAATTACGAGCGGCTCCGCAAAGACACCAACCACACCGACAAGATGGACGTTAAGCTCGACGGCCAGATCAACAGCCGCATCACCGCTTTTATCCGCGCCAGCCATCGCAAGACAAATATTTTTCAAGAGCCTGAAATTCCCGGCCCTTCCGGCGGCGGCGGCAACGGCTTCATCCGCGTCCTGAACCAGCAGCTAGCTTTCGGAACCACCTGGACCATCAATCCGCGCTCACTTCTGGAGTTCCGCATGGGCTTCTCCAAGACACGCGCAGGCAAGGAACCGCGCGACCTCGGTGGCCCTGGAATGCTCGCCACCTATGGAATTCCCGGCCTTCCGGACGACAACCCGCGCATCGCCGGCGGCCTCACGAACCAGAACGTCGGCGGATATACCGCCTTCGGACGCCAGGCCACGAACCCGCAATGGCAGCACCCCTTCGTCTGGGATCCCAAGCTCGTTTATTCCTATATTCTGGGCCGTCACTCCCTCAAGGCCGGCTACGAATACCAGCGCATTCACACGGAAGTGCAGGACGTAAATCCTCTCTTCGGCGGCGACGTCTACACGGCGGCGTTCAGTGGCGACAATCTCGCCGATTTCCTGTTCGGTCTCCGCGCCGGCTACGGACTGACCAACTTTTTCGTCGCCAACTATCGCCAGGTTCTCCAGTTCGGTTATCTGCAGGACGACTTCAAGGTCAATAGCAAACTCAGTCTCAACCTCGGAGTTCGCTACGAGTACGCCACGCCGCAATGGGAGAAGGACAACCACCTCACCAATTTCAATCCGATCACGAACGTGATGGACCAGGCCAAGAGCGGCTCCATCGAAGACCGCGCGCTCGTACACCCCGACCGCAATAACTTCGCTCCGCGAATCGGCTTTGCGTATTCCATCACATCGTCGTTTGTAGTCCGCAGCGGCTACGGCATCAGCTATATTCACTTCAACCGCGCCGGCGGCGGCAATCTGCTTGCCATCAATTTTCCGCAGGTCGTCACTACCACCATCGCGCAACAGCCCAGCCAGTCTACCTTCCGAACCACGCAGCAGGGTTATCCGGCAGGGCTCACCAGCCCCGTCGGCTATGATCAGCGCCTGGCTAACATCACCTACCTTCCGCGCAATACGCCGACAGGCTATGTACAAAACTGGTTCTTCTCCCTGCAGAAGGAGATTTTCAAGGACACGGTCCTCGATATCGGATACGTGGGCAACCGGTCGAATCACTTGCTCGTCTTTGGCGACTTCAATCAGGCCGCACCCACCCCTTTCGGTCAGGCCTCCATTCCACTGCAGGCACGCCGGCCGAATCAGGCGTGGGGACCCATCACCGCAGCCTTCCCTGGCGGATTCGCAAATTACCACGCCCTGCAGGTCAAGTTTGAAAGGCGTTACTCGGCCGGCCTCAGCCTGCTCAATTCGTTCACTTATTCCAAGGCAATCGACAACGCCGCGCAGTCTCTGGAAGACCAGGGTAACGGCAATCGCCCCAGCCCGCAGAACTTCTATAACCTCAAGGGAGAAAAGGGAGTGTCGGGCTACGATCAGACGTTCAACAACACCACCAGCCTTGTCTATGAACTGCCCGTTGGGAAAGGACGCCGGTTCGCATCCGGCATGCCTGCGGTCGCCGACTCTATCCTCGGCGGCTGGCAGATTAGCGGAATTCATACGGCCACCAGCGGAGAGCCAATCAATCTTTGGTACAGCTCCGTCTCAGCCGCATTCCAGACCTCGAACATCGGCTCCGATTTCCGCGGCCAGCCGACCCTGCGGCCTAACGTGAGCGGCGACCCCGTCACCCCGGCGGGCCAGCGCACCATCGACAATTATCTGGACAAGACCATAGTCGCAATTCCAACAACCGGTCCCTTCGGCAACGTCGGCCGCAACACGGCCCGCAGCAATTCTTTCTACCAACTGGATGGGAATCTGCAAAAAAACTTCCGCATCCGTGAGTTCGCCACCGTTCAATTC
>JANXXV010000577.1 GCA_025350445.1 Bryobacteraceae bacterium
GCTGGGCACCGCTACCGACAATGGCGCTGTGACCTGTCCGCGAGGCACTACTGCGGGGGCGGCCTGTAGGCTGATTACCGTCTCCAACTGTGGTGGAGTGGCGGCAAACATTGCGGTCACCTTGGCAACGTACACACCAAGTGTGGCTAGCAAGGGCACCGTGTTCCTTCATAACGGCGCAACCGGGCAACAGCCCATGAACTTCGGTCTACCCCTAACCTTGAAGAACTACGGGTTTACGGTGGTGCAGATAATCTTCGCATCCGGCGGCTGGGAGATTGCCAGTGGTGCAGGTATCAAGGCCGCAGCGTGTCGGCCCGCTACAGCTATCCGGTGGGCTTACGACCATATCCACCAAGTTGGCACTACGCTCGGCTTCTGCGGTGTCGGTTCCTCGGCTGGTACCGGGGCAATCTACCATGCGTTGCAGACCTACGGGCTATCGAGCATCATAGACGCGGCATTCTTTCAGGCTGGGCCGTCTCCCTTTGGGGCGATTGATAAGGCTTGCACAGTGGGGTCGGTCACGTCTCCAATCAACATTTGTGTAGGGCAGGACGGCGAACTCGATAACGCGCCCTACAACTACACCGGGGCAAAAGGCGAGGTCAACACGTGGGAAGGGACAACTACGTGCGGGTCGGCTCACCCTCTAGCGGCGGATGTAGTGAAGTGGCAAGCGGATGCCCTGACGGGCGGGACGTTCTCGCAGACGTGGCTCAAGAGTTACATCTGCACAAACAGCCCAAACGAAACTGCTGGCTTGGCTGGCTTGCTCGTCCCGGCCACGACGGGTTTGAACGGTTCGATGCCCATGCAATGCTCCAGTCCAAGCTCGACTTGCACGGGTGAACTGATTTGGGCTGACGCGGCATATGCGGCACAACTCGGAGATGATGTGCTGGCGCAGTGTGTGCCCAACCACGTTACGGCAAAAGCAATCAAAAAGTAGCGCTTGACCTGTGGCGTTACGACAGAAGGGTTATCATGGAAAAGAAATCGAAGGTTTCATCGGTCCTTGGCGGAAGCAAGCCCACCAAAAAGTCGGGTGGTAAGAAGTCTGGCGGCAAGCACAAAGTCAAGAGGATGACCATCCACCACGCCAAAAACGGTGGATACATCATCAGTCACGACATGGAGAACGAGCCTGACGAGACGGGTGAGTCGTCTGACCCGGAAGAACACATCGCGCCCAACAAGGCATCGTTGCTAGATCACGTTTCTGAGCACATGGATCAGCCCGAAGCGGGTCCTGAGCCGTCACCATCTCCGTATCCGGCGGGCGCTCCTCCTGCTCCTCCTGCTGCTCCGGCAGCCCCAGCGGCCCCGGCTGGACCAGTGGGGGCTTAAATGTACATACGACCCGATCCAATATCACCGGCACCAGCCCCCGGCGCGGGCTCCGGCGTCAGGTCTCTACTTGGCGGGGTTCGCGCCAATCCGACCCCCCGCGTTGGCGGGATGTACGGAACGGCGCAGCCAAACTCCTTCAAAAAGGGCGGAAAAGTCCGCAAAACCGGGATGGCCCTTGTCCACAAGGGTGAAGAAGTAATCCCCAAAAAATCGGTGGATGCGGCCAAAAAAACCAAGAAGCCGAAGAAAATGTCCAAGAAAAACGCCAAAATCAAGCTGGTTATGGGCGAATTCAAGCGAGGGGATCTGAAATCCCCCTCTGGTGGCAAAGTTACCGACCGCAAGCAGGCTCTGGCCATTGCGATGTCCGAATCAGACAAGGTGTAGATGAAGTTTCCCGAACTGAAGGCCAAGTACGGTTTGCCGAAGGACATCCCAAACAGAGAACTGTACGACTGCATCAACGCCCCCGAAACTCGGGGATTGCTGATTGAGAAGTTCGGGATTCTCGGGGAAGAAGACTTCAAGAAATACGAACTGGTGCAAGAGGTTCGGAGAAGGGCTAAACGGGACCTCTTGTTCCTCGCCAAATACTTTCTGTGGGAAACCAACCCGGAAAGCGTTGGCAACGATTTCTCCAGCAACCAGATGAGCGATACGCTGCACCAGATGATGTGCGACATGTACGTCACCAAGGATGACAGCAAGTCGGTAGCCGAGCAGGATGTTGTATACAAGAACCGCCTGATCCTCGCTCCCCGCGGCTCTATGAAGTCCACGCTTGACATCGCGGACATCGTTAGCTGGATCTTGAACTTCTACACCATCCGTATCCTGATCCTCACTGCCGCCGAGGACCTCGCGGTGAAGTTTCTGGACCTGACCAAGGGCCATTTCCAAATCAAGGAACATGAGCCCAGCTTGATGAACATCTACTTCCCTGAGTTTTGCGTAACGGCTAAAGACTTGGGGAAGATGAATGCTTTCTCGTTTGTGTGTCCGCTGTGGTCCGCCCAGAAGGTAGAGCGCGGGGAGCCGACCGTTATGGCCTCCTCAATCGCCTCGACTCTTTCAGGGTTCCACTTTGAGGTTATCAAGCCGGACGACGCAGTGTCCAACAAGAACACCGAGTCGGACGAGCAGTGCAAGAAGGTCATCAAGAATTTCTTCCTGAACCGGAAGATGCTGCGTCCCTTTGGGTACGTTGACCTGAACGGCACGCGGTACTCGGATGAGGACCTGTACGGCAGTATGCTGGACAAGTTGACCGGCGACGTTCGGGTAGAGCGCGGGCCTTGCTGGGAGATTCACTACAGCGAGGAAAGGAAGACCAAGATTCTGATTGCTCGGGCTTGGGAGCCCAACCGTTCGTCTCAGGCTATGCTCGATGACGGGCGGCTCAAGCCGGAGGAGTTACGGCAGGAGCACTACGACCTGCTGTTTCCCGAAGTCCTAACGTACGCCGACCTGCACAAGATGCAGAAGGACGACGAGATCAGCTTTGAGGGGCAGATGAACCAGAACCCGCGGCCCTTGGCGGCGGTGACTTTCGACATAGCCCTTTTGAAGCGCGCCACGGTGCACCCAAACGACTTGCCAGTTGGCGGCCCGATTTCGATCACATGGGATTTCGCCTTCTCCGACAAAAAAGGGCGGGACTACAGCACGGCTTGTGCGGCCCTGTGGACGCCGTCCGGAGAGGCTTTCATTCTGGACTTGATCCGGAAGCGCTTCACTCCTGACGCGCTGGCTGAGGCTTTCGTCCACTTTGTAAAAACTTGGCGACCGTACGTTGTTGGCGTAGAGAACGTGGCGGGGTCTAGGTTTATTGAATCCGCCATATTGCAAAAGGCATTCGCATCGGGCGACCCGCTGGTGTACGAAATTTGCCGCAAGATCGACTGGTTCAAGCCGGACAATCAGGCGGGGGCCAAGAAGACTCGAACGGCTATGTTGCATCCGTGGCTGGCGGGCGGCAAGATGAAGTTTGCGTCTAACCTGCCTCATTTGGATGTACTGTATCGCGAGTTCGAGCGGTGCCAACAGGCGCACCATCACGAAGACATTCCTGACGTGATTTCGTTTCAGCAGCGGTATGCTCCGGCCATGTCGGTACGAGCCATGAACGGCGGCGCGCTACCTTGGGGGTTGCAGGGCGCGCCCGCCAAAGAGCAAGCTGAATGGAATCTGTTGTTTGAGGAAAATTGCGACCCGTTCGGAGTTCCCGGAAGCGGGCCTTCGCGGAGTATTGTCGTTACCGCGCCAGACGGGGAAGATGGGCGTTCTGAGGGTGGCGGGGTTTCCGGTTTGGAAAACATACTGGGATCTGGGATTTTTGCATAACATACCAAGGATTTTAAGAAGGATTTGACATGAAGAAGCTAGATATGAAAAGTTCAGGGCAAGATGACATGGTGTCCCTAAACCGCGCTTGGGAGTATCCTCGCGACGTGAAGGGTAGCGACTTCAAGGTAGGAACCGTCGATGACGAGGCTTCCGGCCAGTCTGGTCCGCACGGCACGGCCAAAGGTCAAGACGAACTGTTAGTGTTGAGCACCACGCAGGAGATGCCGCGACACGCCGAAGACAATGGTCCGGGCGAACACGGCGCGGGTACCCCCGTTCCCGTCGATAGGGGTCGCATCGTAAAGGCGCACTTCCCGGAAAAGCAATCTCCCGAGAGCGGCACCGCCGTCAAGTGGGGTTGCTCGGTTGATCTGGTTACTGGCCAGCACGACTCCGACTACAAAAAGAACCGCTAATCTGTCCGGTTTCCGGACAAGCTAGGTTTGCATGATACTCGACGCTCCGAAGCAAGACCCCTACGCGCCAATTTCACTTGAAGAAGCCAAGCAATTCATGGCGGAACAAGTGTGGGCGGACGATCCCGCCTTGCGGCTGGTTTTGCAAGACGCGGATAAGGCCGAGGCGTACGAGGAACAAAAGAAGTGGGCAGCGCAGTGGCCCTCGGCGTCAGTGCTGTATCAGTCCCCGTACGTTCCGAGGTTCTGGGAGGGGACGCAGTCAGAAAGAGCCAGCCTCCCAAACTTCACCATCGCGACGGCGGTGAATTCTCTGGTACCGCAGGTGATTGGCGGGATGTTCTCCGACAACCCCCCGTTTATAACACAGAACCTGCCCGGAACGGCTGCACAGGCCGCTCGGGCCAACGGGGCGTTGATTAGCTACCAGTTGGAACAAATAGAATTCCGCAGAGAGATTGAGCTTGGCGCGGTAAACTCCGTGCTGTACGGAACCTCTGTTTGGAAGTGGGGATGGGACATTTTTCCCCGAAAAGTAGTCACTTACGAGAGAAAAAACGATAGGGTAACGGTTAAGAATCCGCTGTCGGATATCGGCGGCCAAGATATCGTGCTCGAAGATCCGGACGAGGAGTTCGAGCAAGTGATCACCGAGGAGGTGGTCCAGCAACCGGCATTCGAGCATATTGTGGACCTTCGGCACATTCTAGTGGACCCCACGCTGAACGTGCCCGACATACGCAAAGCCAAGTACGTAATCCATCGCACGTACGTAACTTTCGAGGACCTCGACCATCTCCGTACGATTCCGGGATACGATATCCCCCCGCAAGACGAACTTATTCGGCTGTTCTTCCCTCCCCGCGAAGAGGCGGTAAGGGCTTCATCGGAATCGGATGCGTCCACTCCGGGCTACGACCTCCGCAGCGATCCGCGATATCAGGACGCAACGATCGATCCTTTTCAGCAGCCTTTAGAACTACTGGAGCGCTGGGACAACAAGACGTGCATCTCCGTTTTGAACCGTAAGAAGACTATCTGCAACGTAGAAAACGAGTACGGCGAGATTCCGTTCCTCTCCGTGAACTGGTGGGATGTTCCGGGAGCGTTCTTTGGCTTGGGCATGGCCAAGATCATCGGCTCCGACCAAAGGCTTCTTCAGGGAATGATGCAGTTGATGGTGGATAATGCCACCCTGAATCTGAACTCCCCTTATTTTCGCACCAAGGGTAAGAGTATACCCACACAGTCTATCCGGATGGCTCCCGGAAAGATTGTGGAGCAGGACGAAAAAGGCAGTTACGAGCCCATGCAGCGCACCCCGGTGGTACCGGAAGCCCAGATGTTGATTGGACTTGCACAGGCGCGTGTTGAGCAAGTTTCCGGAGCCAGCGAGATGGCTACGCAAGGAGTTGCGGGCTCGAGCGGACACTCCAATCTGGCCCGAACCGCCGCGGGCGCAAACCTCCTTTCTGGCGGAACGGGCGCCCGTATTGGCAACTTCGTTGACAAGCTCGCCACGCAGGTGATGTTGCCGTTCATATATCGCGTTCTGGACATGAACAAAAAGCTGCTGCCCAGCCGAGTGTGGAAAAAGGTTCTCAGCGAGGACTTGCAGCACGCTTTCTTTTCGCAGGACAAGGGCGACCTCAAAGATCTGTTGACCGCCCGCATGAAGTTCTCTATTCTTGCGGGGTCGAAGATGCAGGCACGGCGCAACATGGCGCAATCCCTGCCCATTATAATTCAGTTCCTCACCTCTGAACAAATCGGCACGCAATTGCAGTTTCAAGGCAAGAAGGTGGACGTATCGGAGGTTATGCGGATGTTGTTTGAAGTCTCCGATTGGAAGAACTTCAACGACGTGGTAGTGGACATGACCGACGAGGATAAGCAGCGCGCCGCCGCGCAGTCCCCCGCCGCCATGAGCGCACAGAAGATGCAGGGTCAAGCCGCGTTACAGCAGCAGAAGCACAACAATAAACTCGACGAAAGCGACCAAGAGAACATCTCGCGCGCCGGTCGAGAAATTCTCCGCCACACTATGGTGGCAGCCGCTACCCCCGAAGCCATTACTGGCGAGCCCGGCGGGACGGGATTCGGATCGGGACTCTAAATGTACAGCGCAGAGGATTTTGTTCAACGCATAGAGGCCAATACCGGGGCCGCATTGGAACCGGAAAGCCTCGCGGAGATTGACCATTGGATGCGGGGTCGTATTCTGGCCACCGTTAGTCAAGAAGCATGGGGCGAGATTATGGCCGCTATGCGGAGCATCTCCGACGACTTGACAAAGCAATTGTTGGAAACCGTTCCGGGAGACAAAGACCGCATCGTCTCCTACCATGCAGCGGCTTACGCGGCTGCGGAGATGGTGACCAATTTTGACGCTTCGGTTCAAAGCGCGATTCGGTTTGCCGAGACCGTCCCAAGGGTTGTTTTAGAGGGGATAGCCGACACCGGACCCGGACCAATAGACTGTTTTTAAGGGGGGATATGACTTTCTTATACGACGACGAGACGGATGTTCTGCATATTGCATTTGAGGAAAATGCAGGTTCGTGCGTATTCGTAGAAACCGCTTCAGGAGCGATCTTGCGAATAGAGCGGGGGACGGGCACTCTAATCGGAGCAACCCTTCTCTACTTCATCAGGAAATTAAGCGTGCAGATCGCCGTATAAGAGAACCGTTTTTGCGAGAGAAGTGCATCACTAAACTATCCGCTGAGGCCGGATTGCCTCGGGAGAATGAATGTCAGCATTGAGTACCGACCCTGTGATTGTTAACGACCCTTTTTTTGACGACGAGTTCGCGGGTTTGTCGCTCCAAAACGAAGATGGAAACCGCCTCGAACGTCTGACGGAAATCGCCAACGAGGACCCGGAATTCGCCCCCCAACCTCCGCAACCCTTGCCCGCTATCGCCCCTCCGGACGACGATGTTCCGGAGATCGTCGAGTACGAAGACGGCTCCTCGGTGCAGATCGAACACACCAACAAGGGCTGGAAGGCCACTCTGAATTCGGGAATTCAGGGCCGTAACCCGGAAGTGTTCAAAGGCCAGACCAAAAACGAGATGTGGATGCAACTCGCCGAAGCCAAGGTCAACGCAACTCGGAAGATTGTAGACCTGAATCGCAAGGTGAAGCTCGGCATGGCGGAAACCGTTCCCTCTTCCCCGAGAGCCACGACATTCGCAGCAGCCCCGGCGGGCGGTCCCCATCAGTTCACCGCTGACGAGATTTTTGAACTGAAGACCCAGTTGCAGGTAAACCCTGCCGCCGCATTTGAGAAGTATCTATCGGCCTACGGGGTCACCCCGTCACAGTTGACGGCGTTGGTAGAAAACTCACAGCGTGGCGCGGAAGCCTACGAGGCGCAAGACATCGAGTCCATCGCCCGAGGATTCTTGGCAGAGCGTTCGGGATACTACGCCGACCCGACGAGCCAGAACCTGTTTTCTCTGGTAGCGTGGATCAGCAAAACTAAACTTCGGAAGGCACTTCATCCCGGAGAAGACATTGAACAAGCCATTGCCCGCGCGTATCGCGCTGGGGCTTGGACCGTAGATAACCTCGCTGAGGCCTACGACGACCTTCTGGAGGCGGAAGTTCTTGTAGAACTCCCTTCAGATAGCTCTGCGGCACCGGTCGCACCATCTCCGGAGCCTGTTGTTTCACCGCCGTCAGCACCGCCCATTGCGGTGACTCGGCGTCCGCGCGCGGGACTGGGTGTGCGTGTTCGGGATACTGCTTCGGCAGTTGTTCCGACCTCCACAGACCGTCCGCCCACTGTCGAAGATCTTGAAAGCCTCTCCAGCGAAGAAATCAACCGGATCATGTCCACTATTCGGCAACAGAGGGCTCAGGGTCGGCGCTAAGAAAACCTAGCACCACGAAAGACCCACCATGAGTTATTCACCGGCAAGTATTGTCACTTCGGGAATGCTTCCCAATCTGAACGCGATCCACTACGAGCGGGAAGCTATTCCTAACCTGAAGGCGAACACCCCCTTCCTCAGCATGTTCAAGCAGAAACCCCTACCAAATCGGGCGGGTACTCAAATACAGTTTTTCACTTACGCACTTTTGCCGGGTAACACCCAGCAGTCTGCGGAAGGCGCGGTCGGCTCGCCGATTTCCGAGTCGAGCACCAAGATCCTCGCTACAATCGGTCAGTAAACGAAGCACGGCATGCTGACCTTAAATTCGGCCATATCCGTTAATATCTCGGGGAATCCCGAGACAAGACGGAGGAAAGACTGGTAAGTGGCTTCACCAAGCAAGACTGATTGGGCATACGTTGCGGGTATGATAGATGCTGATGGTAGCATCTGCATATCAAAAACCACAGCAAAAGCGAGAAACGGTCGGCCATATTGGCTGTTCGATTGTCGGACCGTGGTTAGCAACACTTCGATGGATTTGATGCGGTGGCTGAAAAACAAGTTTGGTGGTTACGACAAACTTACGGTTAACGCCATTAGCAAAAAAGCCAAAGAAAACGGTCAAAAAAGCATCAAGCCATGTTACGTGTGGCAGATGGAAGGATACAAAGCCCAAGAACGGTTTTTGCTTGCGATTCTGCCCTATCTCGTTATCAAACGAGAACAGGCTATCTTGGCTCTTGAGTTTGTGCGCATGATGGGGATAAAAAACCCGGAAAAGCGCGCGGAAATTCAGGAGAAGATGTCCAAGATGAATCGTACCGGAATCCCCAACGACTACGACGCCGAACTCCCTAAAAATGGGATGAAGATAAAGTCTGATCTGCATGGCGACATGCAGTGCGTCCCGCTGGCGACAGCGCCGACCCAAACAACTTGATACCGATTTCATCAACAGTTCCGATTTGGCTATGGACGTTGCAATCGACGATCCGGGCCTGCTCAACAACCTCTCCACGGAGTTGAACTATCGCTTGGCCCTGACCCTGAACTCTCTGGGGCAGTTGACTCTGGATGCGGCCACTTCGGTGGACACGACCAGCAACATTCAGTTGGCCAACGGGTCCTATCTCTCCGTTAACAACATCCGTACCGCCGTGCAGCAGCTATCGGGCGTAAATGCCCGTCCGCTGAACAAGGACGGAAACTACGGTGGCGTGATCCATCCTTACGTGGTTCACGACCTCTTCAACGACACGTCGTTCAATGGTATCACTGACATCTTGAAGCGCGGGGAAGAAGGACGTGCGAAGTTGATGGCCCCCCTCGCCAACGATGAAGTGATTGCTTTTGCCGGTGCGAAGTTCAAGCAGTCCACCACCGCTCCGACGGCAACCATCGGCGGCAACACTTACTACAACACCTACATCGTAGGCGATGATGCGGCTTTCGCAATTTTCTTGGGTAAGAATCCGGAAAATGGCGAGAAGAACTACCGCCTCATGATTCAGGAAGCTCCCTCATCGGGCAGCGTCTCTGATCCCGCCCGCGCGATTGGTGGATGGGTAAGCTACAACGTGAAGTTCACCACCTCCCTGCGCCCCGGCAGCACCATGGTTCTTCGCCGGTTGCAGTCGCAGACCAGCTCGAGCTAGTTTCCGGCCCGCTTCGGGGCGGGCCTGAACCAGCAAGAGAACCGCCCTTTTGGGCAAGCCCCGCTCAGGCTATAAACGAGCTTCGCCTCGGCAATCCCGAGGTTCCAAAGAAACGGATAAGCAGAAGAAGCCGCCCTATCAGGTGGTGCAAACTGTGAAGCTGGTATGACGGTTTGATCCCGTCCAGTCTTTTCGCGGCGCGCGTCTGGCAGGCGTTCGTCGCGGGGCGACAAAGGATGATGGGGTGGGCTGCCACCCGCCCCTGATTCTGAACAAGGAGGCCCGCGTGGCCAAGTACCATTTTTCGGGATTTTGCAGTTGGTGCGACGAGCCCATTTGCGAGGGCGACCACCAGTTTTGTCGCAAAAACATCGACACGTCCGACAAGATCATCTCAGAGATTTTCGGAGAATGTCCGGATTCCGGACAGAAAACTGCCGATGGACTTTAGCAGGTTCAAAAACTCCGGCATAACCAACATCATCGTTAATGGAACCTCCTACGCTACCGGACCCGCCGGGGACTTGGTTCCCGACTACAAAAGCGACGCGGAAGCGTACCAGAGACGACAAGCCCTATCTGAATTTTCTAAAGAAATGAACCGTTCCGAGGAGACTTATGTTCCGACGCTTTAGAGTATGGATGATCGCTGCTGTGCTGGCTGCCGGGTTGACTGGTTTGCTGCGCGCCGACACGTCCCGGAACATCCCCGTAACCACCGCGCCGGGGCTAACCGACATCACCCTCAGCCTCGCGGGAACCGGCGTAATCAAAAACCAAATCTTCTGGAACACCTCGGGAGCCCCGTCTACTTGCACCATTCAGGTTGATTCCTCGGCTGATTCCATAACGTGGACGGCTGGCGGAGCCGTGGGGGCCCAAACCTGCACTTCGTCCGGCGCATCTGCTGTGGTAACGGGCACCTTCAACTACATCCGTACCGTGATTACCATGACCGGCTCGGGGTCGGTTGTCTCTATCTGGAGCGGGTACGGAACGGGCGGCGGTGGCGGGGGTGGCGGGAGCATCACACTGCAAGTTAATGGCGTAAACAACGCCAGCCAAAGTCAGCTAAACCAGACAAACACCCCCACTTTCAACTTTGTAGACCTCGGCACGGGGTCAGTAACCGGAGCGGTCAACCAAACGGCCAACTACACTTGGACGGGGACTCATAATTTCGGAAACAGCGCGTATTTCAAAGGCCCGTCGCCTTGGCTGAGTTTCAAGGGCTTTGGCGCGGTGGGACGGGGTAACGGACGACACGGCGGCTATTCAGTCGGCGCTTACCGCGGCGGCGGGGTTTCAGTCCGGTTCGCCTAGCGGGTTGGGAGTAGACCTATTCTGCGACCCCGGTGTGTACAATATCACCAAACCGCTATTCCACACGGCGAAAGTGTTGGGGATTGTTGGGCCCGGTTCGGTCAACGACAACCAAGCAAGCTCGGGTTGCATAATCAGGGCCGTCGGGAACTCTGGGTGGCAATGGACGAATAGCACTATCACCTCCGCCTCCGTAACCTCTGGAACGGCTGGATGCCCCGGTTCTGACCAATGCACCCTCGTC
>JANXXV010000180.1 GCA_025350445.1 Bryobacteraceae bacterium
CTCAAGCGAATTCACGATGCCGTAAGCGTCCGCGACGATCTGGTGGTGGATTTTACAGGCTTGGCCGGCGGTGGCATGCCAGTCTTGCCAGCGTCGGTTGGTTCCGGCGACTACGACGCCTATCTGGCTGTGTTGCCTGGAGAGATGCTGGCAGACATCTATATTAAACACGGAAGCAGGCTACTCGAGGGCAATGTCCGTACTTTTCTCGGCCGGGGCGGCAACGTTAATAAGGGAATCGCCAAGACAGTTGCCAATGAACCGCAGAAATTCTTTGCATTTAACAACGGCGTGGCCGCGACCGCGTCCGCAGTCACTACCTCAAGAGGCCCAGGCGGCGATCTAGTCGTCACATCCGCGACCGACTTGCAGATTGTCAACGGCGCGCAGACAACAGCGTCGCTCGCAACAGCGCGTAGGGAACACAAACTTTCACCCGGGTCAGTGTTCGTTCCAATAAAGCTTTCGGTCGTGGCACCGGATGTCGCTGGCGACTTGATCCCGCTTATCTCCAAGTTCGCTAACAGCCAGAACGGCGTTCGACCCAGCGACTTTTTCGCAAATCACCAGTTCCACCGCCGCATGGAGGAGACCTCACGCCGGATTCTGGCGCCAGCGACGGGGGGATCGCAGGTGCAGACTCACTGGTACTACGAACGTGCGCGGGGACAATACGGGAACGATCAGGACGGGATGACCTCTGCCCAGAAGAACCGCTTTCTACTGATCAACCCGAAAAGACAGGTGATCACTAAGACAGATCTTGCCAAGGTTGTATGTTGTTTCGACTTAGAGCCGGACGTGGCCTGTAAGGGTGCGGAGAAGGCATTTATCGCTTTCGCGGAGCGGATCACAAAGGATTGGTTGGAGGAGACGAATCGAGCGACGTACGGCGATGACTGGTTCAAAGGGGCGATAGCCCGCGTCATTCTATTCCGGGCTTCGGAGTCGATCGTTTCGAAGGCACAATGGTACGAAGGTGGATACCGTGCCCAGATCGTCGCCTATTCCTGTATGCGCCTCGCCGGCCTTGCTTTGGAACTAGGAAGCGGGCTGGACTATTTGAAGATATGGAGTCAACAAGCAGCAGGGTCGGTACTTGAAGAACAGATCTCGCTCATCGGCGAACAAATGATGAACGTCCTGCTAGCTCCTCCCAAGGACGGCCAGAACATTGGCGAGTGGGCAAAGCAACAAGCATGCCGAAAGAGGGCGCTTGAGACGCGAGTGAAGATCGTCGCGGACTTTGAGGAGTGGGTGAGCACGGGTCGGGAACAGAGATCAAATGAGCGGGAAGCGCGGCGAACGCGCCGTGTCCATGATGGCCTTGACGTGCTGAAGCAAGTGCTTGAACACGATGCCAATTACTGGATCTCAGCCAGAGAGTTTTGTCGATCAAGGCGCATCCTTTCGCCTGAAGACGAGAAAGCTCTCGTTCCGGCCTGCAAGTTGCCCAATGTGCTACCCAACGACAGGCAAGCTGCATGCTTGATGCGGTTGATTGACAAAGCGCTAGATGCTGGCTGGAGTGGAGCAGACGAACCATAGAACCCGCTGGGGGAATGTTCTAATTTCCCGCTGCCCTCTTCTGTGGTTGATTTAAGGCGAAGCAAAAATGTATTCGTTTGCTAACCCGTCGCGTATGCCGACGATTTCACTCCTGAGATGATACTGGGGCATGAGTCGTGAAAGCCAGACGGTCAAAACGGCGGAAAGCGGCAGGATCGATGCGGATTTTCTGGAAGAGGAGCGGGAAGAGCACGGCGACCAGTGGTTCCGGCAAGCGTACTGCTGCGAGTTTACGGACGCGGAGGAAAGCCTGTTCGACCGCGATGTGATTCGGGCGGCGATTACGGACGAAGTGCAGCCGCTGCTGCTGCGGAGGCGGTGATGGACCCGGCGCTGGGGGCGAGGAGGAGCCTGGTGGTGGATGCGACGGGGGTGGGGGCCCCGGTGGTGGATTTGTTGTATGCGGCGGGGGTGGGGTGTGAGATTGTGCCGGTGATGATTACCTTGGGTAGTGGCGGGGCGGAGGCGAGCGGCGGGTGCCTAAGCGGGATTTGATTGCGGGGTTGCAAGTGATGCTTGATTTGGGGCAGTTGCAGATTGCGAAAGGGTTGCCAGAGACCGAAGTGCTGTTCCATTCAAGAACCACCTGGGGCTACTCCACTATCTTCGACTAATTTGTACAGACCCCAGAGCGCATGGGGTAGATGTGCTAAAGCCAGAACCCCTGCGCGAGTACAGTGCCAAGGCACCCAAGATGCCTTGGCTGCTTAACAAACTCCAAGAGATTCGGCGGCGTGGCGAAAAGGCCATTATCTTCTGTGAATTCCGGGCCATTCAACGATTGCTTAGTAAGTACGTTGAAGAGGTCTTCGGTTTCTCGCCGGACATCATTAATGGCGACACCACAGCGTCAGCAACGGCTTCTGATAGCCGGCAGAAGCGGATCAAGGCTTTTCAAATCCGGCCCGGATTTGGAGTGATCATCTTGTCCCCGATTGCAGTCGGATTTGGCGTGAACATCCAGGGTGCAAACCACGTTATCCACTACACGCGCACGTGGAACCCAGCAAAGGAAGATCAAGCAACCGACCGGGCATACCGAATCGGGCAGGACAAAGATGAGTTCGTCTATTACCCCGTCACGCGTGCCGACGATTTTAAAACCTTTGATGTAAAGCTGCATGAACTTCTCGCGTACAAGAGGACGCTGGCGGAGGATATGTTGAACGGCTCCGGTGATATTGCTGCGGCTGACTTCGAACGTGATGATCTTGGAGCATAAGTGGTGCAAGCCAGATGTCAACGCTGCCAGGCAGAGGCCTTGGCACTCTGGGCGCGGCACTTCAAAAACCGAGCCGCAAGGCGAACTGGATCTGCCTGTTGGAACGCTGCGTGGCGGTGATCGTACCAGCGCCACCGACGCCTGCCGTTGCATTCGGCAAACTGAATTGCGGATGGTTCAAGCCGTTGAAGTACTCGGAGCGGAACTGCAGCTCTTTCGTTTCTTTGAACTTGAATTTCTTCGCCATCGAGAAATCCAGGTTCATCAAAGCAGGCGCATTGAGCGTGTTGCGTCCGAGTGTTCCCCAGGTAAACGCGGCCGGAACGGTGAACGCCGCCGGATCGAACCACAGGCTGATCGACTGGTTAGCCGGAATTGGACTGACGCCCGGGACCGGGTTCGCGCGGCTGGCATTGCCAGTGTTAGAAGGAGAGCCCGGCACGGTGATTGTGAAGGGCAGTCCGCTCTGCAGAACCGCAAGTCCACCGAGTTCCCAACCGCCGATCACTTGCCCAAGCGGACCTCCACCGTTTGAAAACTTCTGACCCGGACCGAAGGGCAGCAGATAAGTCCCCGCCATGTTGAAGCGGTGGCGGGCATCGCTGTTGGAGCTTGCCCAATCCCCGCGGCGATTGCGGGGGTCCTGAGGAACCGGCCCGTTTGCGCCGCCGTCGCCGCCGACGTTGTCCAGTCCGTGCGACCACGTCCAGTTGGAGAGCAGATAGATGCCGTGGCTGAAGCGCTTCTCGAAAGTGGTCTGCATGGATGCGAAGGCGGAATTGCCCGAACTTTCGAGCCAGGTGATGCCGGTGACGCCTTGATACAAGTTGTAGTAAGGCCGCCGCGGATCTACCGCGCCGGCACCCGGAGTAGGCAGATTGATATTCCGCGCCCAGAACAGTTTCGCGCCGAGCGAACCGACAAATCCGACAGTCAGCACCGTGTCCTTAGTCAGCTCCCGTTGCGCGCTGAAGTTGAACTGCTGTTGTTGACCGTTCCTGAAATCGGGTGTCACGCCCTTCAGCGCGAAAAGGGCGGGCCCTTTCGTAAGGTCGGGCGAAGTGGTCACGATTGGGAAGCCCTGCGACACCGTAGTCGTCGGGATGTCGTTTCCAGAGAACGGCTGGTTCACGACGAAATCGAAGGGAGGCTGGCGGAACTGGCGGATATTAGTGCCTGCGTTGCCCTGGGGAAAGTAAAAAACTCCGTAACCGGTGCGGATTACGGTCTTCTTGTCGAACTGGTAGGCGAGACTGATGCGGGGGCTCCAGGCGAGGTAATCGGTGTTGATATTGCCGCTACGGCTAACGCCATTTTTACCGGCGATCAGTTGCGCGCCCGTGGCCGGATTGAAATTCACCCATTGATTGTTCGCTTCGGTGAACGGAGTGTTGATCTCGTAATGAACGCCAATGTTCACCGTGAGTTTATTGGTAAGGCGCCACTCATCGCGGACATAAAAGTTCAGCTCATTGGTGCGAAGCGTGGCGGTTCCGGGCAGGAAGACGTCGCGCCGCAAAGCAATGGGGTAACCGAGCAGCATGGTGGCGATGGTCTCGCCGGTACCGCCGGGACTGGCCGGGTTCCGCGAATAGGTGGGATCGAAGACCCAGCGGCCAAACGCGCTTTCTCCGGGAGGGCTGGCAGTCTCCCCGGTGGTGCGGAAGCGGAGGTCGATTCCATACTTCAGACTGTGGGCGCCTTTCAGCATGGTGATGTTGCCATTGATCTCGTGGGTCTTCTGATCGCGGATCAGTGGGGTAGAACGTGCGTTGCCGAGGCCGGCGTATCCGGTGGTTCCAACGATAGGCGCGGAGGGTTGGAAGGGATCGTTAGTCTGGCGGCCTGGAATGGTTTTCCAAATCGGATTGGTGAGCTGCGTCGGGATCAACGAACTATTGAACTGAGTATAGCCATAACGAAAATCGCCGACCGTGCTTGGGCTGAAAATACGAGTCCAGGCGGCGACCATGTTGCGTCCGTGAACATCGTCGTTGCCGGCGAAACTGGCTTCGTTGCCGCCGATGTCGGTGTTGAAAGTATCCGGGATAATCATGCCGCTCCAATCCGCCGAACTGCGGAAGAAGAGGGAATCCTTGGTGGAAAGCTGATGATCCACGCGGGCGTCGCCGCGATGCAGGCTTGACCGCTTGACCGGATAAGCGACGAAGTTGTTGGCGAGGCCCGCTACCTGGGGAAGGGGCCACAGGTTCACCATTGCCGCACCAATCTTGTCGAACCGGCTCGACGGAATTGTATCGTTTGGAAACCGGTCGCGGACAGCGGCGCCACCGGCTGGATTGGCGCGGGTCGTCAACGGGTCGTAGATGCCGTTCGGCACGACGCCGCGGAAATCGCCTGTGCGGATTTGCGCCACAGGCACGGTCTGCACCTGCGTATCGCCGAAAATCTCGCGGTATCCTTCGTAATTCGCGAAGAAAAAGGTCCTGTTCTTGCGGATGGGCCCTCCCAGACTGGCTCCGTATTGGTTGAGCTTGAACGGAGGCTTGGCGACATTAGACCTGGCGAAGAAGTTTTTGGCATCCAGCTTCTCGTTGCGCAGGAACTCAAAGAGACTGCCATGGAATTGATTGCCGCCAGACTTGGTGGTGACGACGACAATTGCGCCCACACTTCGGCCGTACTCCGCGCCGGCGTTGTTCGTCAAGACCTTGAATTCCTGAATCCCTTCGACAGACGGACGGACGATGAAAGTTTGCGAGATCATCTCGGTGTTATCGACGCCGTCCAGCAGCACCTGGTTCGACTGGCTGAGTGCACCGTTGGCTTGAAGCGCTGTCCCGCCGGGGCGCAATTCATCCGGCCGCTTGCCGGTGTTGATCGTTGCCGGCTGGGCATAGTCAAGGCCGGAGACGCCTGGCGCGAGGATGGCAAGTTGGACAAAGTTTCGGCCGTTCAACGGAAGTGAGTTGACGGCGGCCTGCGGGATCACCTGGCCGACGGAGGCGTTCTCAGTCTGCAGCAACGGTACCGCGCCGGTGACTTCAATGGATTGTTCTACGCCGCCGACCTCAAGCGTGATGTCCAGGCGGGCGTTTTGGCTTACCTGTAGCACGAAATTGCGGAACGTGACCGGGCGAAAGCCGGCGTGCGTCACCGCGACAGTGTAGCTGGCTGGATTCAGATTCGGCACAATGTAGGCGCCGGAACTGTCAGTCGTCAATTTGACGCTGGTATTGGTGGCTTCATTGGTGACCGTCAATTCGATACCGGCCATGGCAGCGCCGGACTTATCGGTGATGCTGCCAACGATGGAAGCGCGTTCAACCTGTGCCAACACGGGAAGGCTGAGGCTGACGAAGAAGGAGAGGAGGAACGGGAAGACGCGGCTCCTGGTGTTTTTCAACAAAGAAAACCCCCTGTTACAAAGGCGCGACTGTTGTTCCGTTCAGCGCCTGAGTGGAGACAGCATACACCACGCCATCGGGTGAGGCAAGGGTATTGGCGCCATAGAGATCGGGCAGCGAATTCCGCGGTTTAACACCAGGAGAGCTGAGCTGGTTACGTTGCTCAAGCACCGGGTGCCTACCATGGCATAACGTTTCCCGTTCAGAGTTGGGTACGCTCCAAAACAGAGGCAAAGATCTTGAGCGTGCGGGACCAGCAGGAACCTTGCAAAGAGTTGCTCACGCGCTTTCGCGATTTTGAAACTGCAGTTTTTCCCATCACGCCTCACTTTCGCTTGACTTGACGATTCAGCAGGCAATATCATCCGCTACGTGGCATCAGTGATGATGCTTATTTGAGTGGGGACTACCCCGGAGACAAAATATGGCAAAGATAACGAGGCGAACGGCTATCAGGAATGTGGTGATTTCGGCTCCATTTGGGTTTGGTGCCATCGCTTTCGCACGCGAGAAAGGAACTGCGTTCGCGCTGATCGGCGACCGGTATCACAATAGCGACTATATTCGCTCCGGCCTGGGAAAGACCTTGGGCAAAGATCTGGGGCTTGTCATCGACTTTCGCGATGACGTGAAATTGCTGGATGCCGAGAGTCTGCAAGGCTACAAATTGCTGATCGTATTTCGTGACGGCATGACTTGGCCAGACGGTTATCCCGACGAAAGCAGCAACGCCGCGTTCGCGCACCTTGCGTCGGCCAAGATTGTCAGCGACCCGCCGCTGCCGAAGTGGAGTGGGCAAGCGAATTACTGGATCACCGCGGCTCAAGGCAAGGCGGTCAAAGATTTCGTATCAGCCGGGGGCAGCGTGCTCTTTTATCACAACGTGACTTACATCAGTCCGCACAATGCCGATTTCCGGGATGTGCTTGGGGCCGTCACCCAGCAGCATCCTCCCATTCGGCCGTTCAAAGTGAAAGTGGTCAATAAAGAACACCCGATCACAAGCGGTGTGAATGACTTCGTTGTAACTGACGAGCAACACTACATGACGTACGAGAAGGACCCGAAGCATTTGCTTTTGCAAAGCGTGAATGAAGACGGTCTCGATTTTAGGGGCTTGGGCACAACGTCGGCTGCGGGATGGGCCTACGATTACGGCAAAGGCCGGGTTTGCTACCTGGCGCCGGGTCACTTATTGGTGGATCTTTGGAATCCCGAGTACGAGAAGCTACAGAAGAATGCGGTTCGATGGTTGCTTCGGCAAATTTAGATTGTTGTTCGCCGCCCCCGAGGACTGGCCGGAGCCAATGCACACCGGCTGTCAGGGAGCAGGCGGGTTCTTGTCGGTCCGGTTTACGGCGGGAATCAAATTTCAGAGCCGACCAACTTCCCGCGTGTGTCAGTTCCTTGCCGCGCTACATTCTTGTGAACCCCTGACGGCGGAAGCGATACAACGCGCTGGTACCGCGTATGGGAGAACGCATTGATTGTCGCCCGTGCCGCCGAATCAAGATGCCAGGAATTCACCGGGGGACAGCTTGTTATTGTGGATCGGACGCGGTTCCCGGTTTGCAAGGTGGGGAGTATCGTAAGAACGCCGAAAGGTTCCCGAGTGTTTTTAAAACCGTCAAACTGCCTCCGTCTCCTGCATCGGATCGCATACGGGCGTTGAGCGAGTGCCCCCACTGGCGGACTGATACAAGGTAGCTACGTTCTGGGCGCTCGATTCCGCCTGCATCGAATCCGCAAGCATCCAGGTTATTCAGACACGCTTCAAATACATCCCGGTGATCGTCATCCTCAATAGGGATGGAAATGCTTGTGTTCCACGAGTCTCCTCCGTTCTGGGTGCGGTGCCGGTACAGTTCACCCCGTGTGCCATCCGTGAAACCAAACTGAATCCAATCCGGGAGCGAAGACCAGAGAATCGTCTCCGTTTCTTGTGGCCTGGAATACCGCACAAGAGACTCCTGCGGATCAACCTCAATCAATGCGCGTGCAGGTGCGATGCACTCTTCACCCGTTTCTAGGTTTTGCAGGATTGCACACTCTTCGTTCTGTTCCAGAAGGCGTAAGCGGAGGGGTCTGTTCCCTGGGTGAACCGTTTTGTCTGTGAGCTCAATCGTCCACGAGGTTAGATCATTATGCTGGTAGAGATCGATACTGAAAGCGTAATCGGCACTTTCCGCCGTGAAGCCCGGAACAGCGCGCCCTATCAACGGTTCAGGAGATCTTGGGAGCCGGCCTTGCTCCGTGCGGCTTTCATAAAACGATAATATCTCGCCCGATGTAGCTCGGCTGCTTAGAATCTCACTCAACACGAGAATGCAGCCACCACCCCGCATATCCACCGATTCCCGGAGAGTGCTGCCCGTGGGCGCCACGTACCAATCCGGCAAAGGCGGCGGGGTTCGTTGTCCAGCGAATCGCCGCGGGAATGCGACATCGCCGTTCCCCAGCCGGCACTCATCTGTTTCAATATTCAGATTTCCGGACCCGCCATGAACGTAAATCATTCCCATCAAAAATCTCAGACTCCTCACCCTATTTTGGGGGTACGCCGCCGAAAAGCGTATGCGAGTAATGATCCAAAGGCGAAGCAAAAGACAGGACCGTAGTCGAAGATGGTTATCGGCGAGTCGCCGGTCCACGGGTTGTTCCGGCTATACAATTGGGGCCAGACCAAGATCATGCCAAGGAGTCCGAAGACGGCCATGGCCCACCCAATGTTGCGGGCTGGATTATCTGAATCCGCGCCGACAGTGGTGACTTTCGACTCCTGTGGCCCCGCTGGCTTTCGCACAAAGAGAATCCGGCAGGCGGCATAGAAACCATACCCAAAGGACGCCGAAAGAAAGACGAACGGAAGATATTGGTCCGGCCTGATTCGATCGAAGGTAACTCCTTCCTGAACAATCTTAGCCACGGGGATGGCCAGCATCACTAAAAAGAGTCCACAGAACAGAAACAACAGTACAGCGGCGAAGCGGCGCATTCACTGGAACAGATCGGTTGTTTTGGGAATGCTCTGTATACCGAATCGAATGGCGACCTCAGTGGTTCCGGTCCGTCACATCGGCCAATGCCCGGCGTGCCTCGGCGAGTCTGTTAAAACACAACTCTCGAGCGCACAATGTCGCCAATTGTGCTGCCGTATTCGAGCACCTCATCGTAGGCCGTGCGTAAATGTTCGTGCCGGTGCCAGTTCTCGAAATAAGGTTTCCTTTTGCGGCAAGTTCCAAATGTCCCGGCGTTCCCTTACGTCCAGTAACTGCGGTCCAGACTCCGGTACTGCACCGCTTCCGCCAGGTGCTTGCCACTGACGCCGGGCGAGGCCGACAGATCGGCAATCGTGCGCGCTACTTTTAAGATCCGGTCGTGCGCGCGTGCCGACAGGCTCATCCGGCGCACTGCCATCTCCAGCGTCCGTTCCCCAGTGTCGTCTAGCGCGCACAAGGTCCGCAGTTGCTGTGGTGGAATCTCGGAATTGTAGAAGCCGCGTGTGTGCTGAATCGCCCGCGCCTTCAGGATTCGCTCCCGCATTTGGTCGGAAGTCACGCCGTTGTCGTTCGACCGCAGCTCTTTGTAGGCCACCGCCGGTACTTCAATATGCAGGTCGATTCGATCCAGCAATGGGCCGCTTACTTTTCCCAGATAGCGCTGGATAATTGCCGGTGTGCAGCGGCACTCACGCGTTGAATCGCCATAAAACCCGCACGGACAGGGGTTCATGGCTGCCACCAGCATGAACGCGGCGGGGAAACAGAGCGTCATGTTCGCCCGCGCCAGTGTCACCGCCCGCTCTTCCAGCGGCTGGCGCAACTGCTCCAGTACGTTCCGGGGAAACTCGGGCAGTTCGTCCAGGAAGAGTACTCCGTTGTGTGCGAGACTTACCTCGCCGGGCTTCGGCGTCCCAGAGCCGCCGCCGATCAGGCCCGCGTCGGATACGGAGTGATGCGGCGAGCGGAACGGCCGGTCGTAGAGTAAACCCACGCCCCGCGGCAGGATGCCCGCTACGCTATGCACCTGCGTAGTCTGCAATGCTTCCTGAAAAGTCAGCGGTGGAAGGATGCCCGCGAAGCGCTTGGCGAGCATCGTCTTTCCCGATCCAGGCGGACCCACCATCAGCACATTGTGTCCGCCCGCCGCAGCCACCTCCAGCGCGCGCTTCGCGGTGGTCTGCCCCTTCACGTCGCGGAAATCCGGCGCCGAAGAAGCTGCGGCAACCTGATCGATCCGGGCTGCGCTCGCGGCGGTGAACCGGTCCGGCTCTTTCATCAACGCGACTACCTCGGATAGGTGCTTCAGCCCGAAAACATTCACACCCTCCGCCACAGCTGCTTCGGCGGCATTCTCGGCGGGCACTATCAGGTTGGCGATACCCTGGCTGCGCGCGCAAACCGCCACCGAAAGCGATCCGCGAATCGGCCGCAGCGATCCATCGAGCGAAAGTTCTCCAACAAATAGGAACCGGTCCGAGGCTCCCACCGTCCCCATCGCGCCCAGGAGACCCATCGCCATGGGCAGATCGAAGCCGGCTCCTTCTTTGCGTACGTTGGCCGGCGCGAGGTTGATGGTGACGCCTTTGTTGGGAAATCCAAAGCCGGAATTCAGCAGCGCGGATTTGATTCGCTCGCGGCTTTCCCGCACTGCTGTGTCCGGCATTCCAACGGTAATGAAATCCCGCGGCGACGAAGAGGGATACATATCCACTTCCACGTCGATCAAGTGAGCGTCGATGCCGTAAACGGCCGCACTGCGGGTCCGGTAGAGTGCCAAGTAGTAAAGTGGACGCGGCGGCGAAGGTTCTCAGAAAATCCGAACGCCACTCATTCCACGCGAAAAACGTGCGCGCTCTGAAACCTCTGGCTTCCGATCGGATCGCTGAGAACGACGATTAGCGTATAGTCTCCGGACGTGATGTTCTTGTCGAGATTCACGCTGAACTCGCCCGGGATGAAGGTCCGCGGGTAGAACGACTCATTCTTGTCTTGCGCCGCATCCGGATTCGAAAAAAGCACCTTCGCCGCCGCGTCCAGCAACGTGAGGCCATATTTCACTTCATACCGGTTGTTCGGACCGAACTTGTAGCCAGTGATATCGAATCGTGCCCAGACCGCATCACCAGGCCGGAAGGCGCCTCCCGCCGGAAGACGGTCCTTATCGCTCTCGGATCGAAGAAAGCGGAAATTCTGAATCGTCAGCGCGCTTCCCGGTGCAACGCCGGAAGCTTCCACTTGGAATGGCACGTCTATGGTTTGCTTAGATCCGTTGATCTTGTCATCCAGGTGGACTTGAATGTTGTATGTGCCAGCCGCCGGCGTCACCGGAAGTTGAATCTGAAACCGTACCTTCGGCATCCACTGCTTACCCTGTTTTTTGTCTTCGGGCGCAAGTTCGGCTTCAATCTTGCCGGTCTTCACCGGTCCCAACGGCAGCTTCGCCGGGTCGGTAGCCGCAATCTCATAACCGAGTTGAATGTGATCGTCTTCGGTTGGCTGAAAACCGGATATTTGAAAGCTGAGAAAGACCGTTTCAGACGCGCGGAACGCCTGTCCCGCCGGGATTGGCGGGCCGTCTTCATAGTCGTGTAACTGAATGCCGACGGCCGCCAGATCGGCGCCCCACGCCGGAATGGCGATGGCCAGCGCGAAGAGAATGGGAAGCAGCATTTGTCGCACGCGGGTATTGGAGGCGGGCAAGCAGCCCGCTGCTTCTATTCTAATTGCAGCGGAATCTCGATCAGCGCTTTTTTCTCGGAACCGATTTCGCCGCCATCGTTGACTTGCAGCTTGTATGCGCCCAAGGGAACGTCGAAGACTACGATTCCCTCCTCGGTCTGGACGGGCGCAAGATTGCGCAGAACGCCCAACCATTTCGGTACCGATTCGACACCCTCGGTCATTTCCTGGAAACCGCGTCCCGCGGCGTTGAGCAGCGCCATCTCCGGAATAGCGGAAGTTTGCCCGCCGCCGTTGGTGATGGTGAGCTTCACCAGCAGAAATCGGTTCTTCGGGATCCGCGCCGACGGTCCTCCGCCCAATTGACTTTTCCAATTCGTTTCCAGCACATTGTAGGTAAGCGTTCCCAGTTGCACACCTTGCCCCATTTGATACGTCACACCGGATATGCTCTCTTTAGGAGTCTGGACGGAAGCATTGCTACAGCCGGACAACAGTAGAGCCGGGAACAAAAGGGCAACCAGGCCCGGAAATCGACGGGAACAGATGGGTTTTACAGTCATTGCTTGACCAACTGTAATCGGATTATGACAAATAGGCAAGTAACCAAACGAGTTCGAAACGGCATCGCGGTACTGGCGATGCTTTCCTACCATGGCATCGGCGCGTTCGCCCAGGAAGAGCATCCCATTACCGGGCGGCGTATTGCTCCCGTCATGGGCGTCAGCGGCGCTGAATGGCTGGAGAGATCGCAGCGCGACGTCGAGGAGATGCCCGAAACAGCCTTGAACGCGATCGGCATTCAAAAAGGCATGACGGTTGCCGACGTGGGTGCGGGAGTTGGCTATTTCAGTATCCGGATTGCAAACCGCGTTGGTCCGGGCGGGAAAGTGTACGCCAACGACGTCCAGCCGGAAATGCTCGCGATGCTGAAGCAGCGGGCGGCCCAGGCCAAGGTGACCAACATCATACCTGTTCTCGGCACCGAGTCGGACCCGAAGTTGCCGCCCAAATCAATGGATTTAATTTTACTGGTCGACGTGTATCACGAATTTTCACAGCCGCAAGTAATGCTGCAGAAGCTACGACTGGCCTTGAAGGATGACGGACGTCTGGTACTTCTGGAATTCCGCAAGGAAGACCCGCGAATCCCGATACGAACGGAACATAAGATGAGCGTGGAAGAAGTGAAGGCGGAAGTAAGCCCGGAAGGTTTCCGCCTGGATAAAGTGTTGAAGGATTTACCCCGGCAACATATTCTCATCTTTCGCAAGAACACAATGTAGTGCAGTGTTCAAGAAATAGCTGGAAAGGCCAAGTTGTATCTCACCCGAGGGGTTCATCTCAAAATCCGCGTTTATCGGCGTCCATCGGCGGCCAATAATTATGCGCCGCCCGGTATTAGCTCCCGATTGACGCCGGTTAACGCAGATTTTGCGCGGAACCGCAGTATTCAATCTATCCAGCGGGGAAGCTTTGGGAAGCTCATGGCAGGTAAGGAACGCGATAAGTTCCTTGGGAGCTAATTCGCAGACACTACGGTAGCTAAACCAAATAGTTAAACCAACTTACGGATTGCCTCAAACTCAGTCAGGAAGTCCGCCACCATTTTGGGAGCCCGGTCGGCCAATCCGAGATTAACAAGAGCAGCGTGGATGGAAGGGACGGCGTGGCCTTTGCGCGGCAAACCAATCGTGATGTCGAGCTCTTTTACTGTTGCGTCGGC
>JANXXV010000603.1 GCA_025350445.1 Bryobacteraceae bacterium
AGCCAGTCTGCGCCTCGGTCACCGTGGCGTTGCTCGCCACGTATATGATCGCGAGCGCCATAGCGCCAATTCGCGCTACTATGCCGGATTTCCACGCCTCTACCAGCGCCCACGCTCCCAGGATCGCCAGCCCGATCACCGGAATCGTGTTGTAGTAATACGAGACGTGATCCCGCAGCGGCAGCAGCGGCGAAAGCACAATCGCAAACCAACTGACGCAAAACGCCGCCAGCCATTCGCGCCGGTACAGCTTCCACAGTACAAAGCCCGCAATCGCACCCAGTAGAAGATATGTGCCCGCGGCGATCAGCCACGCAGGACCATATCCAAGATTCTCCATCCGCTCCGGCCCCATCGCCCAACGCCAGTAGGTCCCAAACGAGGCGAGCATGCTGGAATCCCAATGCATCGCGTACGCGCCCGTCCTGCTGCCAGGGGAAACGCGGCTATGGACCGCAGCGTAAACCGCCGACGCCGCAAACAACGGCGCCGTCCGCCACAAATACTTCCGCGCACAGAAGAAGGCATAGCTAAACGCCAGCGCCGGATAAACCACGTTCAATTCCAGCGCGCCGAATCCCAGCAGAAACACCACCCACTGCCAGACGTAATACTTCCGCTCGCCCGTATCCACATATTGCAGGAACAACCGGAACGCCAGCAGGATAAAAAACGCGCACAACACCTGGTTATAGCTGGACGTCCACGACATCGCAGCCGAAAGCGCGCTGTTCACCATCCACAGAACAGGAGCCAGAAACCCGACCGCCCGCGATCGCGTAAGCCGCCAAGTCACTGAGCAAAGCAGCGCCAGGTTGGCGAACTGAGTCAAAAAGACCCAGATGCGGAACGGCAGTGCCTCCACGCCGAACAGGGAATAGAACAGCAGAAAGAACCCGCGTTCACTCCAAGGCCGGATCGTTCCCTGCGCCATCGGCGCGAACATCACATGCCAAAGGTCCTGCGGGCGATGGACCATCTCCCGCAATCCCAGCCACGCAAAATCATCTTGAAAAAACCAGGCGTTCAGTCCCAGCCAGTAAAGCGCCAGACAAAGCAGGCTAGGCGCCGTCCAATAGGCAACGCGCCCAACGCGCGTCATTTTGCTTCGAAGCCGATCGAGCTGACCACCACTCCCAATTCCCGCTGATCGGCCGCGCCCGGAGGCAGAAACTTATCCAGCGCGAAATCCACCGTAACCGCATCGGCGCCCAGCGCGGAAGCAGGTACGTCTTTGGAATAGGTGTACTCTCCAGCTTTGGTGTAAGTCTCGCCGGCAATGGCCGCGCCGTTGACATTCGCCGTCAGCGTGGTCGATTTCACCTGCCCCATGATGGCTTCCGGGATGTTCATCTTCACCACCAAAGTCGCGCCCTTCCGCGGCGCATTCAAAGGCGGCCTCAGCGTAACCGAAAACTTCCCCATCGTCCAGCGCCACGCGTTACCTTCCACATCATGGAAGCCCTTGAGCAACTGAACCGAAGCCCGCGCGTCCGCCATGTTCACCACCGATGCCAACGTAGGCCCGGCTTCGTCCGTAGCTTCCACGCGCGTCTTCTTGGCCCTCTTGCATCCCGCTACCAGGACCACACACAACAACACCGAAACGATTAACTTCAATCCCCGCACCTCTCAACCTGCACCAGACAACTATAGAACGCCGGACTGCCGCCCAGATCCGTCAGCTTCTCCTGCGTCAGCGCGTTGATCCCCTGCCCATTCGCCGCCCGCTTGCCCCAACGCACCGAAGGCGCACGCACCACGCCCGCGTTCACCACCCCGTCCACGTCCGCCGTAAGCAGGCAACTGCCGCGCTCATTGAACACCCGCACCCGGTCGCCATTCACAATCGCCCGCGCCGCCGCGTCTTCCGAACACATCGCCAGCCGGTCCGTTTGCCCATCGGTATCGGCGCGGTTGCCGAAAGTAGAATTCATACTATCGTCGTTCTTGGAAGAGATCAGTTCCAAAGGATAGCGCGCCAGCAACGACTCCGACCCCAACCGCGATTCCACCGGCGCCGTATATTCCAGATTGTCCTTCCCGAGCTCCGCCTTGCCCGACGGTGTACCGAATCCTCCCTCCGCAAACGGCAGAAACGGAGTGCCCGGCGCGGAAATCCGCACCCGCACAAAATGATCCCGGTCCAGTTGCTCCAAAGTAATGCCCTTGATAAATGGATGGTCGCTGGCAAGCAAAGTGCGGATCATATCGTCTTCCGTGTCCCGGAAACAAGGCTCTTCGAATCCCATCCGCTCAGCCAGCAGCCGGAATATCTCAACGTTCGATTTCGTCTCGCCCGGTGCAGGCAGCGCCGGCCGCGCCAACTGCAGATAGTAATGACCATACGCCAGATAAAGATCCGTATGCTCCAGAAACGTAGTAACCGGCAGCAGAATATCCGCATGATCGGCAGTGTCAGTCTGAAACTGCTCCAGCACAACCGTAAACAAATCCGCCCGCCGCAACCCCGCCAAAACCCGATTCTGCGCCGGAGCAATCGCCGCCGGATTCGAATTATAAACCACCATCGCCTTCACCGGCGGGCCATCTTCCGAGCCGCGACCGTCAGGGAGCGGTTGCAAATCTCGCTTTGCACCGCGCCCTAAATCATTCAGCGCCGCCGCCAATGCCGACATATTCACCA
>JANXXV010000609.1 GCA_025350445.1 Bryobacteraceae bacterium
CGGCGCACGGTTTGAAAAAAATCTATGTGCTCAACACCGGCATCAGCACGAACACCCCGTTGGCACTCGCGCGGGAACTGCTGATCGTGGAGGGCATCGCGTTTGAGTTCACCGATCTTCATCAGACGTTGAATGAACTGAAAGCGAGGTTGCTGAGTCAGGCCGCCGGCACGCACGCCGATGAACTCGAGACTTCGATGATGCTCTACATCGCGCCGGAGATCGTGAAGCTCTCTCTGGCGAAGAAGGACATTCATCCGGACAAGGGCCCCGGCGGTTTGACGCGCAATCCGGAAGCGCTCAGAGGAGTGTACTCCCCGACCGGCGCGTGGGGCGATCCGACGCTGGCCACGCGCGAGAAAGGGAAGATTTATGTGGAGGCGCTGGTGAAGGAGTTGATTGGGGCGATTGAGCTTATGAAATAGTCGAGCGACAACCCGCGAGGGGTGGCCCGGCCCAGCGAGGCTGTGAAAAATTCCCGATTCCGCCAAATGACCTGCTGCCCCGATACGTCTCCTTGGGGTGGAGGGCGTGAACGAGGGTGGCGATGAACGACGAGACTTTGTTTCCGTTGGGTGAACGCAAGCCGCAGGCGGAGCCGGATACCGGCGCGCCGCGAATTTCGCGGCCGGTTCGTGATCAGGTCGAGTTCCATTTCGAACATTTGGACAGCATGATCACCGACGACCATGCGGTGCGCATCGTCTGGGGTTTTGTCGAGAAATCGGATCTCTCGGAGTTGACCCGGACCATCCGTTCCACGGAGGGCCGCGCCGGCCGGCCGGCGATCGATCCGCGCGTATTCCTAGCGCTCTGGCTTTACGCCACGCTGGATGGCATCGGCAGCGCACGGGCGCTTGAGAAGTTGTGTTCCGATCATCTGGTCTACCGCTGGATTTGCGGCGGGGTATCGGTCAACTATCACAGCCTCGCCGATTTTCGTTCCAACAGCGGCGAAGTGCTCGACGACCTGCTGGTGGAAATGGTCGCGACGTTGCGCGCTCAAAATCTCGTGCAGCTCAACCGCGTCGCTCATGATGGCGTACGCGTGCGAGCCAACGCCGGGCGGGGCTCGTTCCGCAGGAAAGACAGGCTCGATGAGCTTCTGGCCGAAGCCGAAGCGCAGGTGCTCGCGTTGAAACAGGAGCTGCATGAAAATCCGAATGCCAGCGACGAGCGGCGCAAGGCCGCGCGGGAACGTGCCACCAGCGAGCGCGTGGAGAAACTCAAGGCGGCGCTGGCTCAGTACCCCCGTGTAAAAAAAAAGAAAAAACGTGAGAAGGAAGACGCGCGAGTCTCCACGACCGACGCGGACGCGCGCTACATGCGCATGGCCGATGGCGGATTTCGGTCCGCATACAATGTCCAGTTTACGACGGACCCCACGACGCAAATCGTGGTGGGCGTGGCGATCAGCAATTCCGGAAGCGATGAAGGCCAGCTGCTTCCCGCGGTCGAAAAACAGAAGGCGCAATATGGCGAAGCTCCGGATGAAATTCTGGCCGACGGCGGTTATTCCAAAAAAGAGGATATTGAAAAGATCGCCACGGAACATCGCTGCCTGACCTATGCCCCGGTGCCCAAACGCAAACAGGCGAAGGTGAAGCGGATCCGCAAATCGCGGATGGACAGCGCGCTGATCGTGGAGTGGAAGACCCGGATGGAAACGGACGAAGCAAAGGCGATTTACAAATTACGTGCGCAGACGGAGTGCGTGCACGCGCAAGCCCGCAACCGCGGGCTGCAGCAGTTCCCGGTGCGTGGAGAAAAGAAAGCGCTGGCCGTGGCGCTGTTGCACGCGTTGGCGCAGAACATCATGCAAACCGCGTACCTGAAGAAGAAAGCGGCATGAAAGTGGCCGCTTGTACAATTCGCACGGCTTGGGAGCCGCCGAATGCCGCGAAACGAAACGTGACGCAGCCGCGCTCAAAATATCCGGGCCATAAGACGCCGAATCGAAGTTCGCAGCAAAGTGACAGAGCAACGGGCGAATAGTTTCACAGCCTCAGAGCGCAGCGTCGGGCCGGGTTGCGTTAGCAACAAGAAGATCCAGGACAGATATCCCCCTGCCGGAAAAATGTACGGCTACTACGGAACCCA
>JANXXV010000614.1 GCA_025350445.1 Bryobacteraceae bacterium
CCCGGCTTCAGCCGCTGGCCGAAGCCGGCCGCGCTCAATTGTTTCTGGACCTCTTCGGGTATGTTCTTAAGGGCACGATCTTGAAAATGTTGCCGGACCAGCAGCAGGCGGGAAAATTCCATGTTCGGATTATATCGCGGGCGGCGCTCGATGCAAACCGGTTAGAGCCAGTATTCCCACTTCCCCGTCTGCAGCACGTAGAAGGAGAGAGCGCCGTTGGTGACGGCGTGCGCCAGGATGCAGGCGCCGAGATTCTTCGTACGCACCATCCACCAGTTATAGAGCAAGCCCGCGACGAGGCCGACTTCCCAGTAGGGGCCATGCTCGGAGGCGAACAAGAGCGCGGTGATCCACATCGCCTTCGATGTATAGGCGCCCAGTTTTATGGTCCGGAAGTCCGGCGCGATCACCCAGCGCATCAGCCAGGCGCGCCAGAAGAGTTCCTCGATTATGGGAACGAGGATGATGGCACGGAAACAGCGGAGTGTCAGGACCATCCTGTCGGACACAAGCTCTTGAGAGATGGAGCTGTGCAATTTTCCGGTGATCGAGTTCTGGAACAGCCAATGCTCGCGATAACCGGGGATCAGGAGATCGGGTCCAATCCAGATTGCGAATACCGCGAGGCCCAGAGCTACGCTGCCCGCGGCGTTTGAAATCGTCAGGGTGATCGCATCGCGTGAGAAAAGCCACAACACGGCGATCAAGACCGCGATGCGGAACGGGAATTCCCAGCGCCCGGCGGACGTCAGGTGCGGCGCGATCCCCAGGAACGCTACAAACACCCCGAATGGAGCTATGTATGGGAGCGACGGATAGCGGCGTAGGAGCGGGGCGATCACTTCCAGTCACGCGAGAGCGCGGCCTGGGGGGCGCGCGCACAGGCGAGCGGCTGCCCCGCCTTGTTTCGGATCCACGTGAGGATTGGTAGCCGGGACACTAGCTGACTTTCAGAAGCAGCTCGCGGATCTTCTGTTCCTCGTCTTTGCCAGGTTGCTTGCGTAAGGCGGATTCGAGTTCTTTCTTCGCCGCCGGTTTATCGCCCTTCTGCGCAAGCGCCATCGCGAGGTGATAGTGATAGGTAGAACGTTCCGGCTCGAGGCGGATCAGTTCTCTGAAGATGGAAATCGCTGGGTCGCTGAGGTTCTTCTTGATATAGATCCATCCGAGCGTGTCGGCGACGTTGGAATCCTGGGGCAGCTTCTGCTTGGCGCGTTGGGCCATGGTGAGAGCCTGATCGAGGTCGGCGCCGGACTCAGCCAACATATACGCCAGATTATTCAGCGCGATGGGATGATCGGGTTGAATCTTGAGGATCTGTTCGTACAGCGGCCGCGCCTTGTCCTTTTGTCCGGAGCTATCGGCCATCAGAGCCAGCTCGATGAACGGCACCACGTTGTTCGGAGCCAGATCTTTTGCAGTAGTGAAGCTGGCGGCGGCGTTGGCAAGATCGCCAGTGCGGCGCTGTGTTTCGCCGAGACGAATCCAGACATCGGCGGAGCGCGGAAACTTGTCCAACGCCTTCTTGTAGTTCTCCATCGCTTCCGGATACTTCTGGGCGCGAACCGCGATGTTCCCAATGGCGACGATGTAGTCCACACGGTCCGGAGCCTTGGCTACTTCGTCTTTCAACAGCTTCATGGCTTGATCGTATTGACCCTGTACGGTATAGGTTTCGGTGAGGCCCATCAGCGCGCGCGGGTCCTTCGTCTCGGCGTACATTTTGCGGAAGGACTCTTCGCACGCCTTATAGTTTTTTTCCGACAGATCGAGCGCCGCTGTCTGCAATTTCGCTTCCCAGATATTGGGGTTTTGCGCGCTGAAGCCCGCCAGTTCGGTTCTGGCCTGCTTCAGTTCGCCCATACCGATCAACGCGCGGGTGCGCAACAGCTTGCCCTGGACATTAGCGGGATCGTAGGCCAGAATTTCGCTGGCCATCTGCACCACCTTGCCGTATTCCTGATTCTGCTGCAGCAGTTGCGCGAGCGCGATCCGCGGCAAAAGGTAATCGGGTCGCAGCTTCAGCGATTCCTCAAATTGAATCTTGGCCTGCTGCACGTTGCCTTTCGCCAGATGAGCCCGGCCCAGATTAAAACGCACCACAGGGTTATCGGGCAAGCGGCTGACGACGGTTTGCAGATCGTTGATGGCCGACTGCAATTGGTCCTTGGACCCGGTCATCATCAGCAGGGAGGCACGGATAGCGAGGGCTTCGTCGTCCTTGGGATCTTCCTTCAAAATCTGGGTAAGAAGGTCGGTGGCTTGTTGCTTCCGGTCCTGCAAGACCATCGTTTCGATCATGCGCTTCTGAAACGTGTGCTTATCTTGGTCGTTCTGCCTGGCGCCCTTCTCATACTGCTGCAGTGCCAGATCGAGATCCTTGATGCGCAGAAAGAAGTCGCCCACAAGAATGGGAGCGTTGGGAAAGTCCTTGGTATTGCCTGAGAGCCGTTCGAGGGCGGCAAGCATTTCAGGCCGCTGTTTCTGTGAGTAGTAGTGTGCGGCCAGTTGCAGGTAGTTGTCGGCGACCTTGGGGTTGTTTTCGATCTTCGACTTCATGATGCGTTCGGCGTCGGCGAGACGGTTGGTACGGATGTATTCGAGGAAGAGCGCATCGTAGATGCTGCCGACGCGCGGGTCCTTCTTCAGCATGTCGTAGCCGAGCTTTTCGGCGTCGGCGCCGCGGCCGTCGGCGGCCAGAGTCTGAATGTAGACCAGCATCAAATCCGATTGCAGAGGCTTGATGGAGTTGGCTTTTTCAAAGAAGTTAATGGCGTCCTTGGGCTTGGATTCGGTGAGTGCGATGTATCCGCTGACGCGCTGGAATTCGTAGGATTCCGGATGCTTTTTCGCCAGCTTGTCCCGCAGGCCCTGCAGTTCGGTGACCATTCCCTTGGGGCGCGCCGGGCTGCCGAGGTACGCATTCAAGTAAATATTGATGAGGCGCGTATAGGCGTCGATGTTATCGGGTTGCAGTTCGACCGCGCGCTGCAGATCGCGGGCCGCCTCAGCGAACCGGCTCATCTTGACTTCAGCCAGGGCGGAGCGGTAATACGCTTCACCGTAACGCATATCCTTTCGGAGAGCGTTCTTGTACATGATCAGGGCTTCTTTATACTTGCCTTTATCGAAATAGCGATTGCCGCGATCGACGTATTTCTTCTTGGCAACGTTGGGGTCCGTGTTGCACGCCACGGTGAAACACAAGACCAAAAGCAGAGACGTAAGAAACCGGTTCATCATAAAATCCCTCGTGTGGCCAACACTACACTAAACCACAAATCTCCCATAGATGCAATCAGATATCCCCTCTAGTCGAGGGCAATAACGGGAACGGCGGGGCCCGTCTTTTTGCTGTCGATCCCGCAATCCGGAGGGCATCGCCGCGAAGGTGCGCTTCGGGCCCGCGGATGATCACCAGATATACGCCGACTAGACCGGGGTGCAACCCGATCCAATCTCCTTATGATACCTGCTTCTTTGATACTTGCTTATTTGACGCGAAGATCGGCCAAGAAGAGCGGTGGAAGATCATTGAAGCGCCGCCAAAATGGAGCCGGTTTGCTTCAGCAGCGCCAGTTTCGTCTTCTCCAGCACGTTTTGCGAGTCGTAGAAAGCGGTCCATTTTTCGATCTCCGCCACCCGAAGGTCTTCCACTTGCCGCAGGCTGGCGCGGCCTTCTTCCATCTGGGCGAGAACAATCGAGATTTGTTTGCGGGTGAGGTCGAGGTCCATTTTAGCTATTGCGGCGGCCGCCTGGGCGCGCTTGACGTCTTGGAATCCTCTTCGGGTCTCGACTGTGATACGGTCCCGGGTGGACTGGACTTGCAGACGCATCTGGGCGATTTCGGCTTCGGCGCGATAGGCTTGGGCGCCGCTGGCCGAACCGGTGAGCACCGGGATCTGGATAGAGACGCCCAACTGGCCGTTATTCCGCTGAAAACGGCGAAAGAAATCCGAATAGTTGTGCTGAGCGAGTAAAGAATACTGCGCGACCAGATCGAAAGTGGGCAAGCGCGCGGATTTGTAGGAACGCAGCTCGAAGCCTTTAGCCTGCATTTGCGATACGAGCCGCTGGATTTCCTTGCTGTTGGCCAGCGCGCTCTCGATGGCGGCGTCTTCGCTGGCAGGGTCAACGCCGGACGGGCGGTCGCCGTCAATCGGGCGGACGAGGTCGTTGGGGCCGAAACCGAGGACCAGGGCGAGCGAGGCTTCGCCGTAGTTTGTGTCCGATTCAAGCGCTTCCAGGCGTTGTTTGGCGCGGGCGATGTGAAACGTGGCGATCTCGGAATCGATTTCGAGCTGCTTGCCTTCCTCCACGCGGAGACGAACGGTTTCGGCTACCTTTCGATAGCTGTCGATCTGGCGGCGGGCGATGTCGCGGTCCTGGGTGAGACGGAGGACATCGAGAAATAGAGCGGCGGTGCGGTAGGTTGTGTCCTCGCGCTTGGAGGTTTCATCGATGGCGACGGTGCGCATATTTTCCTTCGCCTGGGCGATCATAAAGCGCTGAGCTGGGTTGTAGATGCTCATCAGGGTCTTTGCCTGGATGATGGCCGGGGCTGAACCTTCGATGTTCATGGGATATCCGGTGCTATAGGCGAGGCCGCTGCCGGCGAAGATTTTGGGGACAAACGGATCCTTGGCGACGCGGACGGCGAATTCGGCTTTTTGCTGGTCGATGCGGGCGGCGAGGATGTCCGGGTTCTGCTTGAGGGAGAGGGTGACGGCTTCGCGCAGCGTGAGGGAATGAACTTCCGCATGAAGGCTGGGGAGGAATGCGAGGAGCAGCAGCACGGTGCTTTTCATAATCTTCATGGTAGGTCAAATTTTGCGGAACAGAACGAATTTCGGGCTTGGTTGCCGGTTCGTCGCGCGTACAGTGGGGGGCGAGTCCCAGCCGGCGGTTGAGAGCGCCGCTATTATCCTAAAAACAGCAGTTGGACTGTTCGAGCTTGGGTTGCGCCTGTCGAATCAGATACTTTCAACTGCTGCGAGTTCACCTCTTGGGTGAAAAGGCCCTGTGCTTCCGAATAGTTGAGGACCATGGGTGTTTTGGGTTTTAGGCCCAACCAACTGCCGTTTTTAGGATTATCGGTCCGTTGTAGACAGACGTTTTGCGCGGCTGATCGACCGTTCGCTGTGAGTGGCTGCCCTATGTCGGTCCACGCCGATGCAGGCGGACTTTCAGGGTGAAGCGCGGGAATCGAGCGTGTGCGGAGATAACTAATCGGCCCACTGGCAACGGTCCGCCATTCGTTCCTTTGCGCGACGTTTCTTCTGTTTCAGGGTCTGAACGATTTCCGACTGGCGCTGCACGAGCCGATCGGTATATTCACCGTTGCCGTCTACCGCGAGAGCGTCCGCAATGGCACTTAGCGCACCGTCCAAATCGCCGCGGCGCGTCAATGTGTAGACCAGATTGTGCCGGGCCCGCACATCGGAAGGGCTTAACCGCAGCGCCCAAGCATAGGCCTGGTGCGCCTCCCGATGACGCCCCAAAGAGTAGAGGCTATCCCCCAAGGTATTCCACAGATCGGTGTCAATCGGATTCAGCTCGAGTCCGAGCCTGGCCAATTCCAATGCTGCCTGATGCCTGTTCAAGACGGATTCGCAATACTCGGCGGTTTCCGCCAGCAGCGCCCAATTTTCCGGTTGCGCCAGTATCGCGTCGCGATAGCAATCGACCGCTACCTGATGCGCTCCATTACCGCGGTGCCGGCGAGCTAGTTCCTGCCGCTCGCGCAACCGGTTGAGCGCGGTTCGGTCGAAGTCCTGGAGGAAGCATTCCCTGGTCTCCGGACCTGGTTCGGAACCGAGAAGGCGAACCGTCAAGTTGGCGTCGTCCAATTCCGGCTGCAGCCACACCGCCCCGCGAAAGTGATCCTTGAGCTGGTCGAAGTTGACGCCTATCGCCGTTGAGGAACCAAAACGCTGATGGACTAACGCGGCCCGTTCACCGTCCGGCGCCGCCGGGCCTTCGTGGCCATTAGACGAATAGTCGCTGATCAACACGAACCCTCCGCCGCGGAGCTTCTTCAGCGATGCTTCCAGACACGCCAGCGCCGCATAACTGTGAATGGCTATCGGACGGTCGTCAAATAAGCGTGCCGTTCCGTCCAGATAGGGAATCGCGTCGGCGGCCACGGGTTCGTAGCGGCATCTCATGGTAAACAGCGGGTAGAGTTCCATGAGTTCTTCGCGATCGGCCGTGGCTCCGCCGGCGAGTTGTACGATGCGCTCGACGGGATACCTGAGTTCTCTTTGCGCTTCCGGCGGCAATTCCGTTTGAACGTAAAGCTGCTCAATCTGTCC
>JANXXV010000630.1 GCA_025350445.1 Bryobacteraceae bacterium
CGTGGTAATCGAGCCGCGCCGGAAGTCCCCCACCGAGCCAATCCGTTTTAATAGCACTCCCCGTTGCTTAGCCAACTGTAGTTCAGAATCGAACATTTCGAGTTCTCCTGTTCTTAGCGTATCTCAACGCTAAGAACTAAACCACAAAAAAAGAATTCTGCCATCCTTCCACTTCCATGTCGCGCACCCCGCTGGCTGGACCGGTACCTAAAGCAATAGCCAATGTGCTATCAGTCTATGAGCCGCCCGGGGTGCCCAGTTGCTGTCACGTCCCAAGTAACTTTATTCTTCGCATCGACTCAATAACATACCAAAAATTCCCGACCGCCTCCCCAACACCCCCACGCTAACCTGAACCCGAAATGCGAGGTGCATTTATGGTCTCTGAAGCGAAGCTGGCAGCGAACCGGCGCAATGCCCTGCGGTCCACCGGACCGCGTACCCCCGAAGGCAAAGCCCGAAGTGCGCCCAATTCTAAAACTCACAATCTCCGCTCCCGCAAACCCTTCGAACTCACGCCCGGGGACCACGAAGCCATCGCCCAAATCGCCGCCCGTTTCCGCCCCGATGCCCAACCGCAAACGCCAGCCGAAGAAGCCATCTTGCTCCACTTCGCGAGCGCGGTGCACATCCGGGCCCAAGTCGAACACGCCCTCGACCTGGCTTTTCGTACCAATGAACCCACCGCCCTCAAATACCTGGACCGCCACCACTCCGCCGCGCTAACCCGGTTCAACCGCGCGTACGAAGCCTACAAGCGACTCCCTCATCGCGAAATCGCAATTTGTACCAACGAAACGCGTATGGGCCGTATCTCGCCCGCGAGGCTGGAGAAGAACTCCCTGGCTCTCCAAAATACGTCTTATCCGATTTATCCCATTCATCGTGGCCCAATGTTTTTCTCGGAGCAACCCACCGTTAGCCTCGGAACCCGCCAATATCAATCCTATACATCCGCCCCTCATCCCTCTGGTCTTCACCCGGCCGGGTCGAACTACAAGGCAGGACACATGCCAAAACACGTCTTATCCGATTCATCCGAGCCCAATGTTTTTTCCCGCAGCCGTGAACATAAACCTGAAACGTGGAATAATCATACGGCACAACACACAACTGACAACCATGTGGCAACAGACCTATACACCCATCATGCAGAGCGTCGCCATGTCTTCCCTGGTAGCATCGCTCCCCATCTTCACTCTCTTGTTCTTGCTCGGAGTCCTGCGGAAACCCGCGTGGATAGCAGCCATGTCCGGCTTGGCCGCGGCCATCGCGGTCGCCGCCGGAGCCTACGGAATGCCCGTGAATCTGATGTTCAGCTCTATCGGATACGGCGCCGCATTCGGTCTCTTTCCAATTTGTTGGGTAATATTCTGGGCCGTGGTTCTCTATCGAATCACCGTCGATACCGGCAACTTTGAAATCATCAAGGATTCCGTTGGAAGCCTCACGCAGGATCGCCGCATTCAGGCCCTGCTGATCGCCTTCGCCTTCGGAGCGTTCATCGAAGGCGCCGCCGGCTTTGGAACTCCCGTCGCCGTAGCCGCCGGCATGCTCACAGGCCTTGGCTTCTCTCCGTTCTACGCCGCGGGAATCTGCCTGCTTGCCAACACCGCCCCGGTTGCCTTCGGCTCCATCGGCATTCCGGTAGTCACCTTGGCGGGCATCACCGGCCTGCCGCTGGCCGACCTAAGCGCCAACGTAGGCCGCATTTGCGCCCCCCTGTCGGTATTCGTTCCCGCCTACCTCATCCTGGTGATGGGCGGCTTCCGGGCGCTACGCGGCGTGTTGCCGGCAGCCATTCTGTGCGGCGTCAGTTTCGCTGGTACCCAGTTCTACGTCTCGAATTTCATTGGGCCGCAATTGACAGACATCCTCGCATCGCTTGCCGCCATCGGCTCGCTGGTAGTGCTGCTCAACTTCTGGCAGCCGAAAGATTCCTTTGTGCTCGAGGGTGCCGCAAAAGCCGCCGTTCTCAAGAAGCACGAAACTTCAGCCACTCTAATTGCGTGGATGCCCTACGTCCTGCTCGTCGTGCTTGTCCTCCTCTGGAGCCTCGACGGCGTGAAGGCAATCCTCAACCATGCCACCAGCACCTTCGGCTGGCCCGGGCTTCATAATCTCATCCAGCGTATGCCGCCGGTCTCGGCCAAACCCTCGCCCTACGCGGCGTCGTACACCCTGAACCTTCTTTCGGCCTCCGGCACTTCGTGCATGATCGCCGCTTTCGCCTCGGCGATTCTCCTCAAGATGCCCATGTCCGCTTTAGGTTCCACCATAGTCATCACGTTCCGCCAGTTGAAGTACTCCATCCTCACCATCGCCACGGTGCTTGGCCTGGCGTTCCTAATGAACTACTCGGGAGCCACAGCCACTCTCGGACTTCTATTCGCCGGCACCGGCGTGCTGTTCCCCTTCTTCAGCGCGATCCTCGGATGGTTGGGCGTCTTCCTCACCGGCAGCGACACCTCAGCCAACGCTCTGTTTGGCAATCTGCAAGTGGTCACCGCCAACACGCTGCACCTCAACCCGCTCCTGATGGCTGCCTCGAATTCAGCCGGCGGCGTAATGGGGAAAATGATCAGCCTCTCCAGCATCGCGGTAGCCGGCGCCGCCACCGCTATGACGCAGACCGACGAGGCGAAGCTATTCCGCTTCACTTTGAAGCACAGCATCTTCCTCGCCAGCATGCTCGGCCTGATCGTAGTCTTCTATGCCTACGTGGCGCCTGACTGGGTGCGCTAGTGTCTTATCCCGCCGAACTCTTCAAGGTGGGGCAGACGCCCTCGTCTGCGCGCGGCCCCCTTGCCGCGCTCTTGCCGCGCACCATACTCCTCGCCGTTCTGCTGTGCTCCTGCGCGCAAGCGCAGGAGGAAGGCAGGAAGCTTCACCACCTTTTCGATTATGTCTACAAAGCAGTGCTCCGTGAAAGCCCGGAAACGGCGACTTTCTTCGGCATTCCGGGCAGCAACGACCGCTGGTCCGATCTCTCCCCCGAAGGCATTGCCCTCGAGCGCAAGATGCTCGAGGGATTTCAGTCTTCTCTAGCCGCGATACACCGAGACCGCCTCAACGCGGCGGAGCAGCTCAATTACGACATCCTCGGGCGCTATGCCAGAGCTCGCTTGGACCAACGTGACTTCCAGATGTACTTCATGCTCACCAATCAGATGACTGGCATCCATCTGATGATTTCCAACGCCTTTGATCGCGCTCCTAAAGCGAGCGTCAAGGATTACGAAGAAATCATCGCGCGCATGAAAGCGGTGCCGCGCCTGCTGGATCAAACCAAAGCCATCCTCAACCAGGCAATCGCCAAGGGCATAACCGCGCCGAAAATCGTTCTGCGCTATTTGCCTCCGCAGATTGAAGGGCAGACCCCACAGGACCCGGCAAAGAGTCCGTTGATGGAAGGTTTCGCAAAGATGCCGGCGTCCATCTCCGCCTCCGACCGCGATCGCCTCGGCACCGAAGCGAACCGCATATACCGCGACACGCTGGCGCCGGCCCTGCGCAATTACCGCGGCTATCTTGAAACCACCTACATTCCGAAAGGCCGCGACACCACCGCGCTAAGCGACATGCCAAATGGCAAGGAATGGTATGCCATGCAGGTCCGGCTCATGACCACCACGAATAAGACCCCGAGGGAGATCCACAACCTCGGCCTCAGTGAAGTCAAACGCATTCACGCCGAACTTGAAAAGATCCGGCAGGAAGTGAACTTCAGCGGAACATTCACTCAGTTCCAGAACTACCTCAACACCGATCCGAAGTTCCTCTACAACACAAAGGAAGAATTACTAGAGGGCTACCGCGCCGTTGCCAAGCGTGCCGACCCGGAAATGGTGAAGCTATTCAACACGCTGCCCCGCATGCCATACGGCGTGGTCGCGATTCCCGACTACGAAGCCCCGGCATCCGCCGCGCATTACACTCCTCCCGCAAAGGACGGCTCGCGCCCCGGCTACTTCTACGCCAAGACCTACAGGCCATCCGAAATTCCGAAATGGACCATGGATTCGTTAGTCTTCCACGAAGCGGTGCCCGGCCATCACATGCAACTGGCGCTAGCGCAGGAAAATCCGAACATCCCCGAGTTCCGCTCTCTCTGGACTCTGTCCGCGTATTCAGAAGGCTGGGGACTCTACGCCGAAAGCCTCGGCGATGAAATCGGCTTCTACCAGACCCCCTACGCCCGCTTCGGCAAATTCAACTCAGAGATGTTCCGCGCCTGCCGCCTGGTAATCGACACCGGCCTACACGCCCTGGGTTGGAGCCGCCGGCAGGCACTAGAATACTTCAAGGAAAACACCGGCGACGAACGGATGTCGGAAGTAGACCGCTACATCGCGTGGCCCGGCCAAGCCCTAAGCTACAAGATGGGCGAACTCAAGATCAAGGAACTCCGCGCCAAATCGGAAAAACAGCTAGGCGCAAAATTCAACCTCCGCGAATTCCACGGCGTAATCCTGGGTAACGGCGCGCTCCCCTTCGATCTGCTGGAACAGCAAGTAGACGCCTACCTAAAGAAGGCCGCAAAATGAGGACTCCAGGAGGGCGGACCCCTTGGTCCGCGCGCGGCCCCCAGGCCGCGCTGCTGGCATTCTCAACCCTAACTCTCCAAGCCCAGCCACCCGGCTTCAACTACGACGAAGCAAAAGTAGCCGCGTACACCCTACCCGATCTCCACACCACCACCGCGGACAACTGGACCAAAGTCCGCCGCCCCGAAATAGAAAGGCTCCTCGAAACGCAGATGTTCGGCCGCAGCCCAGGCAAGCCAAACAAATCCACCGCGGAAATAACGGACATAGACAAACAAGCCCTATCCGGAAAAGCAATCCGCAAACAAGTCACCGTCACCCTAACCAACAACAACAAGACGGCGAAAATGGACATCCTGATCTACCTGCCCTCCAACGCTAAAGGCCCCGTCCCGCTATTCCTAGGCTTAAACTTCGGCGGTAACCACACCGTAAACCAAGACCCCGGCATCACCCTCTCAAAGCAACTAATCGGCCCCAAACCAGACTACGCCCCGGTACCCGCCGGGATCAAAGAGAAAGCCCGCGGCCGCGGCGCCTCCCAATGGCAAGTCGAAAAGCTGATAGACCGCGGCTACGGTCTCGCGACTATCTACTACGGTGACCTCGATCCCGACTTCGACGACGGATTCCAAAACGGCGTTCACCCGCTCTTCTACAAACCCGGCCAGACCAAGCCGGCCCCCGATGAATGGGCCTCCGTAGCAGCCTGGGCCTGGGGTTTAAGCCGCGCCCTCGATTACCTGGAAACCGACAAGGACATCGACGCCCGCCGTGTAGCCGTGATGGGCCACTCGCGCTGAGCCAAGGCGGCGGCGTGGGCCGGCGCGCACGACACCCGTTTCGCCATGGTGATCCTGAACGAATCCGGCGAAGGCGGCGCAGCTCTCAGCCATC
>JANXXV010000661.1 GCA_025350445.1 Bryobacteraceae bacterium
CGCTGGCGGGCGCTGGAATAGCTGGACAGCAGATCGAAGACATCGGCATCGCGAAACGCCACGTTGCTGATGTTGTTCAGGGCAGCATTGCGGTTCGCTGTCGCGAGAGCGGGAACGGAACTGTCTACCGCCTCCACCGAATCACAGCGTCCCGCCATGTGGATAGCGAAGCCGCCGGTGCAGGTAAAACAGTCGAGAGCGCGGCCGGTGGCGTACTTTGCCGCTGCTTCGTAATTCTGGCGTTGGTCAAGAAAAACGCCGGTCTTCTGGCCTTGCAGTAAGTTGGCTTCCCAATGGAATCCATTCATTTCGATCCGCACGTGATCCGGCAGGGTGCCGCCGACTACGGCGGTTTCCAGGGGGAGTGATTCGTGCTTGCGCACCGCAACATCGTTCCTGGCTACAATTCCGGCAGGATTTAACAAGTCTTGCAAGGCGGCGACAATTTCCGGCTTGGCGCGGTCCATTCCCTGGCTTAGAGTCTGGATGACCAGATAATCGCCGTAGCGGTCCACTACCAGGCCGGGCAGTAGATCGGCTTCGCCGTGGACCAGGCGGTAGGCATTCGAATCCTTGACAAAACGTTCCCGGAACGAGAGTGCTTTGCCGAGCCGCTTATAGAGGAAAGCGGAATCGAATGGCTCTACGCGGTCGGACAGTAACCGCAGAGTGATTTGCGATGTGGAGCTGTAGTGCGCGATCCCGAGCGGGCGGCCCTTCGGGTCCAGAACTTGTACCGCGTCGCCCGGCTGCGCCTCACCGCGGTCGACTACGTCGCTGGCAAAGATCCAGGGATGGCCGGAGGCGAGGCGCTCCGCCGCTTTGCGATTCACCTTGACCGCAGCCAATTAATGGGCCGCCTGAAGACGCGCGATGCGGTCTTGAGTGCTGAGGTGCGTGGAGAAGAGCGTGAAAATAGCGTTGCCGGTGATCGGCTTGATGATAAACATGGGGGCGGTGGCCGTAGAGGCATCCATAGAAATGCGCTTCGACCATCCCTCCAGTTTACCGGGTCCGGAGTTCAGTCCGCCAGGAGTTCGGGTATATTTCGCAGCGGCGCCGTCCGCGGAGAATTCCCGTGTGCGGGAAATTGCTATTTGGATCAGCATGATGGCGATGGGCGCGACGATCGGCATGAATAGACGGCAGCCCCCGCTTCCGTTTTCATCGCGGCGATGACCGTAGGTGGGCGCCTCCAGGGCGTGCGAGAGATTGGGGCCAGTGTCGAAGGCATTGGGCGAACCATTAGGAATCAGCCAGAGTTTCGGCATGGGCAAGCCCATTTTCGAAGCCAGGTTCTGAACCAGGGGGCCGGCGCGAGCGTAGATTGGTGGATTTTCAGTGGGATTGATAGGTTACGCAGAGCAGCTGGCCAACTTATGTTGAGGCCATTTCCGCCGACAATGGCACCGCCTCCCCGGGGCACGATTCGAAGTTCCAGATAGAGGAAGTTCCAGATATAGTATGATACGCAGGGTCATTAGGGGAGGCGAAAAATTCGATGCGGATCGTTTGCGCGAATATCTTGTTACTGGCGCTCGGCGCAACGATATCGGGAGAATCCATTTCAGCCGCGCCTGCCGTTAAGTTCACTCCTGTCTACGCGCCAGGAAACGACGTGAAGATAGACCACCGCGTGGCCATACGCATGCGGGACGGAGTCATTCTGTACGCCGATGTTTACCGTCCGGCCAAAGAAGGCAAGTATCCGGTGCTGGTGTCCCGGACGCCGTACAGCACCCAGAGGGTCCCTGGCGCTCATGAGGAGCCGTTGTTCTTCGCCAGTAGAGGATTTGCATTCGTATTCCAAGATGTCCGAGGCAGGCACGAATCCGAGGGCAAATGGGAGCCCTTTCGCGACGACACCGAGGACGGATACGACACGATTGAGTGGGCGGCAGTCCAGCCGTGGTCGAACGGCAAGGTCGGTATGCAGGGCCACTCCTATGGCGGGCATGTGCAGTGGCGCGCAGCCATCGCCAAGCCACCTCACCTGATTACAATCTTTCCGATGGTGGCCTCTACCAGCCTTTACCACAACTGGGTCACGCTCAACGGAGCGTGGCGGCTTTCCTTCAATTTTGGTTGGGGAGCGGACCGGCAGGAATCCCGCGTCATGCAGAACACCGCCATCCACACCATGAAGAATGGCCCTGAAGGCCAGCGCTACGATACTGTGCTGCCGCATCTGCCCTTGATCGGTATGCAGGAACTGCTGGGCCGGCACGCTCAATTCTATACCGATTGGATCCGGCATCCCGATTACGACGAGTACTGGAAGAAGCTGA
>JANXXV010000668.1 GCA_025350445.1 Bryobacteraceae bacterium
CTCCATGTGCGGATGCTGGATCATGAAAACAGCTTGCAGCAGCAAGCGCTGGGCATTGTTGGCGTCAATCTGTTATACGCCGCCTTTTTCTTACAACACAAACCGGAGCTCATCCTGGAGTCGTTGTTGGATAGCCTTTCTACAGCGCGAGTCGAGATCGACATGGTGGAGTTTTCCGGAGTCGAATTCCGGTATGTCGACAATCGGGTGATGAGCTTGAAGCTGGTGCAATTGGGGCTGAGCGCGGCGGCGATGTTCGGGCCGTCCGGCGCGGTGCTGCAACCCTCCGAGGTGTTACGAAAGCGATCGATTCTGGTGGAGCGGGGGAGCTTTCGTCCGGTTACAAAGGTGAGCATCGACATGATGCATAGCGCCCGCGACCGCTTCGCGCAGGAATTGGGAGTGGGAACCGAGAAGGTATTGGAAGTGATGGAGATCACCATGCGGAACCTGCTGGTGGCGGGCAACATCGACCTGAGCGACTTTCTGGCCCGCGCCGATGTGCTGGCGGCGGCGGGCAAGATCGTGCTGATTTCGGACTATTTCGAATACTATCGCTTGGCGGCATATCTGACGCGCTACACCCCGGAGCCGATCGCGGTGACCATGGGCGCCGGGAGTCTGCAGGAATTGTTCGGAGAACAGTACTATTCGGGACTGGAGGGCGGCATTCTGGAAGCCTTTGGAAAGCTGTTCACCAAAGATTTGCGGCTCTACGTCTATCCGTTGCTGGAGCAGGCAACGGGGCAGCTTACCACGGTGGACACCATTCAGATGCCGGGGAATCTGCAGAGTTTGTACCGTCATCTGGTGGAAGGGGGCCGCATCAGGCAACTGGACAATTTCGATGCGGGCCTGCTGCACATCTTTTCGCGCGATGTGCTGCGGCGGATCAAAGATCAGGATCCTGCGTGGGAGGAGATGGTGCCGGTTGAGATTGCGGAAGTGATCAAGAGGCGGCGATTCTTCGGCTATCGGGAAGGCGCCGTGCCTGAGGAAAAGTAATTGCAACCTGGACGGCGGAGGGCAAAAACTGTCACTATCAGGTACGCTCTATCCAACTGAGCAAACCATAAAGGAGAACTATGGCAAAAGGACAAGATCGCAAGAAAGAGAAAAAGAAACCGAAAGCTCCGGCGAAGCCGACGAAGTAGGGAAGGTGCGCTTGAGGGCTGCGCGCTTTTGCGCCGCCGCCCTCAAGCCAATTTAACTATGACAAGGAAGATTGCGTTGGTGACCGGGGCAGGAAGCGGCGTGGGGCGGGCGGTTGCGCTTGCATTGCAGTCGGCTGGTTATTCGGTAGCACTGGCGGGTCGCAGGGCCTCGGAACTGGAAAGGACGGCCGCGCTGGCCGAGCATTCCGGCGGCCGGATGCTGGCGGTACCCACCGATGTTGGGAATCCCGATGAGGTGAAGGCGCTGTTCGCGGCGGTGCATCAAACATTTGGAAGGTTAGATGTTTTATTCAATAACGCCGGTATTGGCGCACCCGGGATTCCGATGGAAGATTTGAGTTTCGCGCAATGGAACGCGGTGGTGAGCGTGAATCTGACCGGTGTATTTCTGTGCGCGCAGGAAGCTATCCGCATGATGAAAGCGCAGGACCCGCGCGGCGGTCGAATCATCAACAACGGGTCGATATCGGCCCATGTGCCGCGGCCGAACTCGGCTCCTTATACGGCTACCAAACACGCGATCACCGGGCTTACGAAGAGCATTTCGCTGGACCAGCGCGGATTCGATATCGCTTGCGGGCAGATCGATATCGGGAATGCGGCGACGGAAATGACGGCGCGAATGTCATCGGGCATCGTGCAGGCTGACGGATCGATGAAGGTGGAGCCGAGGATGGATGTCCGTCATGTGGCCGATGCGGTACTTTATATGGCGAATCTGCCGCTGGATGCGAATGTGGAATTTATTACGGTGATGGCTACGAAGATGCCGTTTATCGGGCGCGGGTGATGACGCCAAACCGGAGCAGCAGCACTCCTGCGGTTTGACGGAAGTATTGTGTGTGGATCGTGACGGTATACCGGTTGAAATTTCTAATCGAGTTTACAGGCCCGCTGTCCCTGGTTGCGAATCTGCCCGGGGCGAAAATTCTATTTGGTTGGCGCAACGCTGGTTTTTCCGAGTCCTCGCAGGTTGGGATAGATCAGGACGGGGCTTGTTTCTGCCTGCATACTCTTCGTGATTGAATTGTGGAAAGTGCTAATTCCGCGATTCCGCTAGAGAAGCGGCTGCAAATTGGCTAGGAACTCGGATTGGATGGCGGTGCACCGGCTCCATAGACGTTAAGATAAGAACGTTTGTTCTTGAAAATGTTCCGGATTCGGTTGATCATCTACCGCTTGCTCAGAAGGTGTGAAAAAATCTAGAGTGACCACTTAAAACATTTTTAATCAGAAATGTTTTAGGAGATAATCGATGTATGGAACCTGAAGCGCAAGGGATGTTGCTGGAAATCCCGGAGCAACCGCAACCACTATCGGCGCCCGCAGCCGCTATCACAGTGCCAAAGCCTAAAATCAAGCCGATTGACCGCGAGCAGGGGCTGCTGCGAGCAGTGATCGTGGAGGAACTGGTGGCGCCCGATCACAAAGTGAGAGCCATCTGGGATCTGACCGGACAAATGGACCTCAGCCGTTTCCAGGCAAAGATAGTCAGCAAGGAAGGGCAAGCGGGGCGGGCGGCGTGGAACCCGCGGTTGCTGCTAAGCGTGTGGGTGTATGCCTTCAGCGAACAGGTGACCTCGGCACGGGAGATTGAGGCGCTGATGGTGTACGAGCCGGGGCTGATGTGGTTGTCGGGGCTGGGGGAAATCAACCATCACACGCTGTCGGATTTTCGCGCCAAGCACCCGGAAGAGTTGAAGAACTTGCTGGCGCAAGTGCTGGGAGTGATGTCGCAGCAAGGCTACGTGAAACTGGAATGCGTGGCGCACGACGGCACCAAGATCCGGGCACAGGCGGGAAGCGATAGCTTCCGGCGGGAGGCGACGTTAGAGAAAGAGATCGCCAAGGCGCAGCAGATGGTGGAGGAGTTGGAGCAGGAACCAGAGACCGGGCAGGCGGAGAACGCACGGCGCAAAGGGGCACAGCGACGCGTAGCCGAAGAGCGCAGCGAGCGCATGAAGCTGGCTGCCGAAGAGCTGAAAAAGATCCGTGCCGGCAAGCGCAGTGAACTGGAATAGAAGGAGGCGCGGGTGAGTCTGAGCGAGCCCGAGGCACGCCTGATGAAGCACGGCGACAACGCCATTGCCCCCAGCTATAACGTACAACTCAGCACGGATGCCGAGCAGACCATCATTGTGGGCATGCAGGTGACGCAGTGCAGCAGCGATAGCGGATCACTGGTACCGGCCATGGAGCAGGTGAAGGAAACGATGGGCCGCTATCCGGAGCAGGTGGTGGCCGATGGCGGGTTCACCAATCAAGCGGCGATTGTGGCGATGAAGGAAAGCGGGATGGAGTTTTATGGATCGCTGCCGGAGGCGGAGGTGAGGCAGGCGGCATCAATGAAGGCGGCCGGGATCGATCCGGCTTTTGCGCCGTCTTTTTTTAAAGCGCTGCCGGAGAGCAAAACGTTGCAATGTCCGGCGGACAAGATATTGGAGTATGTGAGACAGTCCAAGAAAGACGACAAGACCTACTATCAATATCAGGTGCAGGCCAGCGATTGCAGCGGTTGTGAATTTCAAAAGAAGTGTTGTCCGCATCCGGAACAAGGGCGGTTGGTATCGATCAGAATGACGGAGAACGCGGAGGTGGCCCAGTTCCGGGAGAAGATGAAGACCGAGGAGGCGCGGGTGATCTATAAAAAACGGGGTACGGTGGCGGAGTTTCCCAACATCTGGATCAAGGAGAAGTTCGGGATGCGCAAATTCCGGCTCAGAGGTTTGGCCAAAGCGAGCACCGAAGCGCTGTGGGCAGTGCTCAGTTACGACATTCTGCAATGGATACGCCTGAGTAGGCTGGCGATGCAGGCTGGGGCGGCTGCTTAAGCGGGAAGTAAAATGGCGAGGCGACACACTGTGCTTCCGAAAGGGCTTCTAAATGCAGCCAATTCAACCGGTTCGAGGGGTAGAATGGCGGCGCTAGTTATTGTTCCGAAAAGTACTCTACGATACAAAGAACAAGCGGGAATCCGGCCTTCGGATTTCCGTTTGCGGAGAATCGGCGGCGAAAGTTGAATGTTTCACGCCTTCTCACGCGCGCGGCTCAGCCGGATCAATCAGTTAACCGAGCCGCCCGCCGTGAGGGAGTGGTGCTGCGAAGTCCGCAGTTTGGCTTATCTTAACGCCTATGGTGCACCGGTTCCGCGGGTATCCGCGTGGATGGCGCTTGTGATCCCGGAAGCCCAGGCCCCGCCGTTCAAGTGCCCGGCCAACAAGTAGCGCCCGGTGCTATCCCCACCAGGTTTCGCCAGGCGCCAAATGGGCTTTGGCGACGTCGGGGTTGATCTCAACTCCGTAGCCGGGCTTGTCTTCGATGGTGAAGTAGCCGTCTTTCCAGAATGGGCCTTCGTGCGTCACCAGATCCGGCCACCAGGGCACCCAGTTGGCCAGTTCATGTACACGGAATTCGTGCATTGCCGCCGACGCGTGGCAGGAGGCGATGGTGCCCAGCGGGCTGGCCGGGTTGTGGCACGCGGTCCATATGTAATAGAGGTCGGCGTGATCGGAGATCTTCTTCGATTCGAGCAAGCCGCCGGATTTCGGGATATCGATGTGTACGCCGGAGCAGGCCTGCATCTCGATCAGCTTGCGGAAACCCTGGCGTCCGTAGAGATTTTCTCCGGTACATACAGGCACGTTGATCGACTGGGTGACGCGCTGCATCGCTTCAATATTGTCCGGCGGAACGGGATCTTCCAGCCACATCGGCTTCACCGACTCGAGTTCCTTCCCCAGGCGGATTACATCCTGCGTGTCGTAGCGCCAGTGACATTCAATGGCGAAGTCGCCGTCGGGACCGAGGGTTTCGCGAACGGTCTGCATCCCTTTCACGATGAGGCGGTAGTCTTTGTGGGTTAGGTTGCGGGCGTAGCGATCGTGGCCGGGTTCCTTGTATCCCGGGTCGGCCTTGCGGGGCACGGCGTCGCCTTGGAATTTGAAGGCGGTCCAGCCGGGTTTTTCCGCGCGGGTCTGCTGCACGAGGTCGCGCCACGCGCTGGTATCTTCGACGTTTTCGATCGATTGCATGGTTCGATAGAAGCGGATTCGATCGCGGTAGCGACCGCCCAACAGATTGCAGACCGGCGTTTGCAGGATGCGGCCGCAAAGGTCCCACAAAGCGATTTCGATGCCGCTGGCCGCAGTGACGGTGACCCCGGCAATGGCTCCCGCGCCTGCGCTCTCCATCAGCATTTTGGTGTATAGCTTCTCGACGTTAAGAGGGTCTTCGCCGAGGATGATTGGCCTCAGTTTATTTAGGACCAGGTCCTTGACCCCCCACCCCCAGTAGGCTTCCCCGATGCCGTAGAGGCCGGAATCGGTCTCGATCTTGATGAGATTCCAATCCCAGGTGCCGCGGACGATCATGCATTTGACGTCAGTGATTTTCACCTTTTTTTGAAGGCTCGCGGCGAGACTTTGGAAAGGCGCCGCGAAGGCGCATCCGGCAGCGGTGCCGGCGGTTTGAAGGAATTGGCGTCGATTCATTTCGGTCAGCAGTTACTATATCAACTTCTTGATCGGTCTCTTCGCTTCTTTCCGCACTGGTTTGGCATTGCGGGGGGAGGGATCCGGCCGACGGCTATGGATTGGCGGGCGACCGGGTAGTGCAGTTTGGGGAAAAGCGCGTCTGGTGACAGGGAGGCGATACTGTGATCTTGAAAAGCACGTCGAAGGAAGAGCCACTGTTCGGGTTGGTGCGGAGCGCGGCGGTTAGAGATGGCGCGCGTGCGAAGCCACGGGTTAGTCTCGATCCGGTGGACGCGGGGCCGGAGGTGTTGAATCCGGCGCACAGGACAAGCGGCTCTAAGGTAAGCGGAGCTGTTCTTGAGCTTCGCAGGCCGGTTTGGATTGCCCAGCGAGCTACAAACAGCAATAGCTCTCAATTGGTCCGGTTGTCGCGTGGCGGCCTGCCGGCGAGAGAGAACCGCGATCTTCATCCGGCCCCGCGCGGCGCCCCAAGGACTAGCGTTTGGAATAGTAAACTCCGCGCGCTATCTAGATGCAACTAACTTCGATGTAACTAACTTCCAGAAACGATTGCCGCTGGTTCGGCCCCTTGGGGGGAGGTTGAATCGTTCGACAATATTGCGATGACAATCCCCGCAAGCCAATACGGCGACAATCAAGATCGATTTGCTACCAGATCATCTTCATGCCGAACTGAATCTGTCGCGGCGAATTCTGAGTTGAGCTCACTTTTCCGAAAGCTCCCGAAGAGAGGTCGGTAGTGGGAGCGCCGAAAACCACGCGATTCAGGGGATTCGACATCTCGACCCGGAACTGATTGGTCAACCGTTCGAAGAATCGGGTTTCCTTGAAAATGCCAAACGATTCGTTGATGATGAATGGCTGGCGGACGGACAGATAGGCCGGGGCATTGCCGAAGCTAAGCACTGCCGGGTTGGCAAAGGCCGCGGGGTTCAGATAGTAATCCCGGTTGGGATCGAATCCGCCGGAACCGGTTGTAGCCCGGATCGGCGCGCCGGTCAGGTTGGGGCGCAATCCGGAAGTAAAGGCAAACGAATTCACGTTGACGGTGGTCATGGGCAGGGGGTAGCCAGAGCCATAGGTGCCGAACCCGCTGACTGACCAGCCGCCAACTACCTTCTGCATCACGCCGGGCTGGGAGCCCCGGCCGTAAGGCAGTGCGTAGTTGAAACTGAAAGCGAAAAGATTGGGCTGGTCGGTGGGATAGAGGAATTTCTCCCTTTGATAGGCGTTCTGGCGGTAGGCAGAGCCGTTCGAGGAGGTGAAGCCCACGCCGTCGGAAAGGAACTTGGCGAAAGTATAGGCGAATGTGCCGGTGACACCGTGCGAGAATCGCTTGTCCACTTTGAACTGCGCCGAGTTATAGGTAGAGTTCGCATATGGCGATGCTACTGTGGAAACGCCCTGGTATTGAGGGAATTGCCGCAACGCCTGCGCAACGGTAGCGCCTGCGCCATACAACTTGGAGAATCCGGCGAAAGGCTCTTTGATGCCTGCCGACTGCGCCAGCGGTGAGTTAATATTTGCTTTCAGAACGGCAGACCCTAACGCAAAGTATTTAGTATCCAACTGGTTCAAAGGCTGGGTATCGTAGATGTGCGTGCCCTTATTGGCCACATAGGCGCCGCTTACCATCAGCGAATCGGTGATCTGCCTTTCTACAGTGAGATTCCACTGTTGCGAGTAAGGGATGGTTCCCCCGGTCTGTGCATTCACGTATTGAGCGGTCTGGCCATTTTGAACGGTCGGCGTGAGGTTCGGAGGATGATTGAAGTTCTGGGGGAATCCGTTGTCCCAGTAGAAAGCAGGAGTGAGACCTGTATCCTGGCTGCTGAATGATGCCGTACTGGAAAACCCATTTTGTGGGATTCCGATTCCTTGATTGATGTAGGCTGAGTAGAAGATACCGTAACCACCGCGGATCACTGTTTTTGGAGTCAGCGAATACGCGAAGCCAATGCGCGGAGCGATATTGTTGTAGTGGATATCGAAGAACCTGTTAAATCCCGCGCGTCCCGCGCCCGTCCCGCCGAAGACATAAGCGCCCGCAATATTGCCCGCGCCCGAGTTTGGCAGAGATGGATCGAGATACGAGATGCGGCCTACGGCATCGGAAGTGGGTATCTGAATCTCGTATCTGAGGCCGATGTCCAGAGTCAACTTCTGAGTCACCTTATAAGTGTCATCCGCGTAAAAACCGCTGTATTTGTAACGTCCACCGGGAAGTGAATCCCGGAAATAAGCGGTGCCCGAATCCACCGATCCAAGAAGGAAGCTGGCGAATGCATTCCCTGTGCTTGCTGCGCCTGGAATGCCCGTCTCCAACTGGCTGTAGTTGAATGTACCTCCTCCTCCGCCAAAATTCCGGTAATTGTCCTGGTGTCCCTGGAACTCCGCACCCATTTTGATGGTGTGTTTCCCTCTAATCCACGTCAAATTATCCAGCAGCGTGGTGGTATTGAAGTAGTTGTCGGAGGCTATATCGTCGCCGAACCGCGTATAACCCTGTGAGAACAACACGGTGGGGAAAATATCGAATTGCAGGCCGTTCAGCCCCAGTTTGCCGCCATTCGGCTGCACCCAGCCCTGATTGTAGGAAAGAGAGAAATTCGGGTTGCGAAACCGGGAAAAGCCAACGCCGGCATGGTTCAACAGATTTGGGCTAATCGTCCAGTCGTAGTTGATGCGCGTCACAATCGTGGTTACATCCTGCAGGTTGTAGTTCGCGACCGCAGTGGTGTTCCCAACTGGCAGCAGGCGTGACGGGCCAGGACTCTTGATGGAAGGCCGGTCGGTCGAGTTATACATTCCGCTTAAATGGTGCTTCTCTGAAAAAGCATGATCGATCTTGAACCCGTGCGATCTTTGATCGGCCTTCGGGCTGCCGAGCGGCGCGATGATGTTGTTTGTCAATCCGGCGAGAGTTGGCGCCGGAATAAAGGGCAGCATCTTGGAGGTTACGGAACTGAACTGCGACCTCGGAATGGTGTTTCCGGGGAATGGCGTCCGGGTCGCCGAGCCATCGCTATTAAGCTTCGTGCTGCGAGGATCGTAGATAGCCCCCGGCCACTCGCTGAAATCGCCCTGCAACATCCTCGATGTCGGTATGGTGTTCAGGCCGGTAAGCTGTCCGCCGCGAATACTGAACTGATCGTAACTGACAAAGAAAAACGTCTTGTTCCGGCCGTTGTAGACCTTCGGGATCCAAATTGGACCGCCTAAAGTGAAGCCATATTCGTTCTGGTTTCGATAGGCCTTGGTGGGACTGAAGAAGCCGCGCGCGTCGAAGTGATTATTATCGTTAAACTCGAAGGCGTTGCCGTGGAAATCATTGGTGCCGCTCTTCATGGTGTAGCTGGTCACGCCCGCCAGGGCATGCGAATATTCGGCGGAATAATTGTTGGTAATCAGTTTGTATTCGGCGATAGCGTCGACCGAGGGATTGACCTCGGCATCATTTGAAAGATCGCCCCGCGAAAGCGCAATGCCATCGAAATAGACCTGATCGTTGAACGAACCGCCGCCGCCGACATGCTTCTCCCAGGAGTTGCCCGACACTCCCGGAGCGAGAAAGATGAACGCCGAGGGATTGCGGATTCCGCCGCCAAGCGTGAGCGGCAGATCCAGAAATCGCTTGTCGTTGATAACCGTTCCCACATCGGTCGATTCCGTCTGAATCATCGCCGCGGAAGCTTGTACTTCCACCGTTTGGGCGACATCGCCAACGCGCATGCTGAGATCGATCCTCGCCTGCTGGTTCACCTGCACCTCAATACCTTTCACCTCCTGTCGTTGAAATCCCTTGACTTCGACGGACAGTGTATAGATTCCGACCGGAAGATTCAGAAACGTGTAGCTTCCGTTATCGTTACTTGGGGTGGAATAGGTCAGGTTCGTCGCGGAATTTCGAAGGCTCAACGGAGTACCCGGAACTACGGCGCCGGACGCGTCGGTGACCGTACCCGCGACGGAGCCTCGATCCGCTTGACCGAGCAAGGAGGCGCTCAAGACCGTCACCAAAATAGCCGCACGCAAAAATTTAGCCATGGAATTAGTATCCCCTCTTGTGCCCTTTAGGGTACAGTTTGAAATGACGCATGTCAATACGGTTTTTCCCGTTGCTGATCGCTCTTTTCTCCGCGTTGGTATCCGCTGCCGACTTGGAAACTGACGGGTGGAAGGCGTTTCAAAGTCGAGACTTCAAAGCCGCCGAAAAGTCTTTCCTTCAACTCACGCGGGAGAAGCAAACAAACGCTCATGCATGGAAGCTTCTCGGCATGACCTATGCAGCCGAAGAGAAATATAATCTCGCGGAGCCTGCGTTTTATAGATCCTGCACGCTGAACAACGAAGAGCAGAATGCCTGCTATTACCTGGCGCGGACGAATTTTACGTTGGGGCGCGCACAGAAGGCACTACAGTTCTATAAACTAGCGCTTCCCGCGGCCGGAGCTGGACGTGGACAGGTGCTGCTGGGAATTGCGCTTGCCTATGAGGCTTCGCCAGCTCCCGGCGCCGCCGAACAATATTATCTGCAGGCGATTCAAGCCGGCGAAGCGCGTGCGCGGGTTGATTACGGGCTGTTCCTCTTCAAAAGCGGGCGGGGCGCCGAGAGTCTCGCCACGCTTGAAAAAGCCGGCGCCACCAGCGAGGTCGAACGCGTCCGCCGCGCCCTGAACGGTATCGCCCCGACGAGCGCCAAGGCAGCGGCGGGTAGCGCCATCACTTTTGAATCCAGGCCATTGGATATGATCGTGCGGACCGGCGCCACCGGCTCCAAACACCTGATTGAAACGATGAATGCGGGTGTGGCTGTGCTCGACTATGACAACGATGGCTGGCCGGATATCTTCGTTGCGAACGGCGCGACATCACCCGGTCTGGTGAAGAAAGGTCCGTCTTATTCGAACCGCCTATTCCACAATAATCGCGACGGAAGCTTTTCCGATGCCACCGTCAAAGCCGGAGTTGGCGGCTCGGGCTATTCGATGGGTGTGGCAGCCGCCGATTTCGACAACGACGGCAATGTCGATTTTTTCGTGGCCGGCGTCCGGGGCGGAGTGCTTTTTCGGAATCGCGGAGACGGCACCTTTGAGGATGTCACCTCAAGTGCGGGATTGGCCGAAAACGGGAAATGGTCTGTTGCGGCGGGTTGGTTCGATTTCGACAATGACGGCCTGCTTGACCTGTTTGTCGTTCATTATGTGGTTTGGGACCCGGCGGCGGAGATCTATTGCGGAGTTGCGCCGGATGTGGCGCTTCACGCGGAAGGGTACCGTCAGTATTGCCATCCGGGCCACTATCAACCCACGGCAAACGCGTTGTACAAAAATCTTGGCAATGGGAAGTTTCAGGATGTCTCCGTGGAATCCGGAATTGCGGAGAAATTGGGCAAAGGAATGGGTGTTGCCTTCGGAGATTTCGATGGCGACGGCCGCCTTGATGTTTTTGTCGCCAACGACACGGTTCCGAGTTTTCTATTTCACAATAAGGGCAATGGGAAGTTTCGCGAAGTGGCTCTTGAAGCCGGTGTCGCGACCGATTCCGACGGCAAATCCATTTCGGCGATGGGCGTCGATTTTCGCGATTATGATAACGACGGCAAGGATGACCTGGTGATTACGGCTCTCTCAAATGAGACGTTTCCGCTCTTCCGCAACCAGGGCCATGGACAATTTGCCAGCGTAACCTATCCTAGTGGCATCGGCAAAGCCAGTCTTCCGTGGACTGGATGGAGCGTTGGTATGTTCGACTTCAACAACGATGGATGGAAGGACATTTTTGTCGCTGGCGGTCACGTCATGGATAACGCTGAGCGATCGTCCGGGCGCAAATCGCGCCAGCCAAATATGGTGTTCATCAATACGGGCTCCGGGCACTTTGCTGCAAGCCTGCTTGACGGCCCGGCTCTCCACCGCGGTGCGGCATTCGGCGATTTCGATCGCGATGGCCGGGTCGATGTAGTAGTGACGCGACTTAATGAAAAGCCGATCGTGCTTCACAACACTAGCCCAGCCGGAAACTGGATTGCTTTCCGGCTGGTTGGTCACCGCAGCAATCGCGATGGCATTGGCGCCAGTCTGCATTTGATTTCTAAGTCCGGCGAACAATGGAACAGAGTGACGACTTCGGTGGGTTACGGCGGGTCGAGTGACCGCGTCGTTCACTTTGGCCTGGGCAAGGACACCGCGGTGCGTGATCTTGAGATCCGCTGGCCGTCTGGAATCGTTCAAAGACTGCATGGAATTCCGGTGAATCACTTCCAGATCATTGACGAGCCGGAATAGGCGCGGGGAAGGTTAGGGAAGAAACAGCGTGACGCGGCAGTATACGTAGCAAGGATCAAAACGTACTGCGCGCGTTCAGCTGCAATTTCCGCAGCGGGTTGCCTTGGGTGGCGGGAGTGCCGCAGAGTGCGGAATTAGTCCCATTGACGGCGTCGGCTTGCATTGCGTATTTGACCTGTTCCGTGATGACAATCTGGCGGCGGAT
>JANXXV010000196.1 GCA_025350445.1 Bryobacteraceae bacterium
CGATAAAATCCGCCCTGGCTGAGACGCGTCCCGGCGATGAGATCCTGGTGGTGGACGACGGCTCCACCGATGACACCGCAGGCGTGATCCGCGAATTTTGTCACGAACGAATCCGGGTCATCCGGCAACCGAATGCTGGAGCCGGAGCCGCTCGCAACCGTGGAACCTTCGAAGCCAGCAAGGATTTGGTGGCTTATCTCGATTCCGACGACGAGTGGCTTCCCGGCAAGATTGCTCTGCAGCGGCGGTTCATGGAAAGGCGGCTCGATGTGCTGTTTTGCTTCACAGACTTCGCCAGGGAATATGGCGGCAAGCGGCACCATCGTTCCATTCGCTACTGGCACACCGATTCGAGGCGCTGGGAACAGATCCTCGGTCCCGCCCATTTCTATTCGACAGTGGCGGAATTGCCGGAAAACGTCCCCGATTTCGCATTCTATGTTGGGGACCTGTACGGCGGCGAGATGCACACCAACTACGTTCTCACCAGTTGCATGATCGCGCGGCGGCGGGAAGCCGGCGATGCGCTCCATTTCACGGAAGGGGTGAAAACCTTTGAAGACTGGGAATGCTTTGGGCGGCTCGCGCGGCGCGGCGCGGCCGGATTTCTGGATTGTGAAACCGCCGTCCAGTTCGCGCATCCCGGTCCGCGATTAACAGATTCCGGCCTGCTGGCGTGCGCCGACTCGCGCCTAATCGTACTGGCGCGAGTCTGGGGGGCCGATGCCGAATTCATGGCTTTGCACGGAGAAGAATACCGGACGCTGGTTGGCCAGCAACGGCTGAACCGAATTCGGGGCCTGTTGGCAATCGGCAGTACCGGCGAAGCGCGCCTGGAAATGTCGGATCTGGCGGGCGTGCCTCTGGGCTACCGGGCACTTTGCCGGATTCCCGGCGGGATACTGACGTCCTTAATCAAACTGCGGTCCGCACTGCGCTCACGCCTGCCTTCGGCAGCGCGCGAATCCCATTTGGAGCCCGCCTGAGTATGTCGAGCCCCGCCACAGTCAATATGAACCCAGCCACGCGGCCCGACACCGCTCAAGCTGTACCATCCCCGGTGAAAACTTCACCGAGGACGGTAATCGCAGGCCCGCGGCAGTTGCGAACCTATGAGGCGGTCTGGTCCAAACTGGCCCGTTCGGCTGCGGTCCCGAACGTGTTCTATGAGCCTTGGATGCTGCTTCCGGCAATCGATTACCTCGCCGATGGCACCGATTTGCAATTCCTGCTGGTGTTCGGCCCGGCGGCGGAGGATGGCACGGAAGAGCTCTGGGGGTTTTTCCCGCTTGATATTCAGACTAAAACCCTGAACCTGCCGGTACGGACGCTGGCGTTCTGGCAACACCGTTATTGCTTTCTGGCGGTGCCGCTGATCCACGAAAGCCATGTGTGGCCGGTGCTGGAAACGTTTTGGCGCTGGTTTGAGCAGAACCCGTTTCAATGCCGGATTCTGGACACGAACTATCAGCTCTCCGAAGGGTGCTTCCATGCGGCGTGGACGGAGTTCACAATCGGCCGCGCGGCTCTCGCCCTGAACGAATACCCTCGGGCGCTGCTGGAACCGGCGGCTACCGCCGAGGCCTATATAGCCAACCAGTTCTCAAAGAAACACCAGTACGAGTTCCGGAGGTGGGAGCGCCGCCTGTCGGAAACAGGTCCGGTCGTTTACGAGCAGGCGGAAACTGCGGCGGACGCCGCGACATTTGTGGATGAGTTTCTGGCGGTTGAAGCAAGCGGGTGGAAGGGCGGCGCCGGTGGCGGCGCCTTCGCCACGAACACTAACGATGCCGACTACCTCCGCACTATCACCCTGGAAGGTTTCGCGCGAAAGAGCGTTATGCTGCTGTCGCTGCGTCTGGGCGGCAAAGCGATCGCGCTGAAGCACAATCTCCTTACAGCGGATGGCTGCTTTACCTTCAAGATCGCATTCGATGAAAGTTATTCCAAGTACTCCCCCGGAGTTTTGCTGGAGTTAGAGAATATCCGCCGGGTTCACGATGGCAACAAGATCAAGTGGCTGGATTCCTGCGCAGTTGCGCGGCATTCGTTGATGAATCGAGTCTGGAGCGGGCGGCGGATGATTCGCCGCACGTTGTTCTCGGACACTTCTTGGATCGGCGATCTCTGGATTGCG
>JANXXV010000752.1 GCA_025350445.1 Bryobacteraceae bacterium
ACGATCTCATAGGGTTGACGGGCTTTGGCCACATAGAACTGAACTGGTTCGTTCAAGTTCTTGTCCTTTTTCTCCACCCGTTTATCGTCGGCGACCAGCTCAATTGTGTATTTGTTCTTCTTCGGATCGGTCTTCTTCAGCAGCACTGTTATGTCGCCCACTTTGCGCGGCTCTTTGGTCTTGGTGAGATTGAACTCGAAGTAGTTTCTGTCGCCCAGTGCTTTCAGTGCCGCCAGTTCTTTTCCATTGGTCGCGATCAGGCCGCTTTGCACTCCGAGATCGCCGTTGGTCCGTTTCAGCTCGGCAATGGTTTTTTCCAATTCAGATTTGTTGGCGGCGACTTCGGTCTTCACCGTTCCCACTTCGGCGTTCACTTCACCAATTTTGGCATTCGCTTGCGTGGCTACTTCACCCACCTGCTGCGTGAGATCGGTCTTGATCTGTTGCTGCTGTTTTTCTACACGCGCGGTTTCCGTCTGCAGGCGCTTCGCAAGGTCTTCGGCGTGTTTGGTGGCATCGGCCTTAGCCTGGCCCGCCGCCATGGAGGCTTGCCGCCGGGCGGCCTCGAGTTCATCCTTTAGCGAGCTTAAACTACGGCGCGCAGTCTGGGTGGAAACCGACGAGCTTTCCTTCAAGCTTGCAATCTCGGTGTTTGTCGTCTTACGGAATTCTCCAGCTTCATTCCGAACGGCATCCAATTGCGTGAACAAATAGATGTTCGCGCCAAGAAGGGCAATCACGCCGCCGAACAGAACGGGAATCTTCCAGTTGGGTCCGTCGCCGCCTGCTGACACTTGAATAGGGTCGCTCATGTTGGGTCTCCTCGATTTCGTCCACTACCAATCTACCACTTCTGCCGCCCCCGAAACAGGGGCTAACTGCTTAACGGTCTTACAGTTCTTACTTCGATTGGATGGAGATGGCGCTCGCGGCGGGTACAACAAACTATGTTTCAGGCTCGGGCCGCTTGAGTCGGGGGCGGGCAAACTCCAGTAATTCCTGTTTTGGAATCCCCGGTTCGAAACAGCGCCGGCAGCGGGCTTCATACATTCCGGCGGCGCCCACTACAATCAGGTCGGCGGATTCTACCAGGCGCTGGGTGTGTTTTGCCGGGTTGCCGCAGCGCATGCAAATGGCCAACGTCTTGGTGATGGATTCGGCCAGCGCCAACAACTCGGGAATAGGAGCGAAGGGCCGGCCCATGTAGTCCGTATCCAGACCGGAGACGATCACCTGCTTCCCGCTGTCGGCCAGTTGGTTTGCCACGTCAACCAATTCCGGCCCCACAAAATTCGCTTCGTCCACGCCAATGACCTGGGTTCGCCAGTCCATCTTCTTGAGAATTTCGCCGGCCCCGCTTACCACTTCCGATTTCATGCGGATGTCGCCGTGGGAGACGATGTCCGTGGCCGAATAGCGCGTATCGATGGCGGGCTTGAAGACCTGTACCCGCTTGCGCGCAATCATCGCGCGCCGCAGCCGCCGGATTAGCTCCTCACTCTTGCCCGAGAACATCGGGCCGCAAATTACTTCAATCCAACCGATATTCCCTGTGACGAAATCCATGCGGAGCCTTACGATAGTAGCAGACGTCAAGAGGGGCGGAATCGGCATATGGTATGCACGAACGGGCGCATTATCAGACCGGAGTGGCTGGACTTACAGACGCCGGAGGACGCCACCGCGAGTCTGAACGATTTGGTGAAGATCAACCGGCTGCTGGGAGGGCATGAGGTGCTGCGCAAGGCAATGGCCGGCGTGGCGCATCCAGGCGAGAGCTTCACCATGCTCGATGTTGGCGCTGCTTCAGGCGACATGGGCGCCTGCATCAGAGAAGTTTATCCAGCCGCGGAGGTGACGTCTTTCGACTACAAAACCGACCACCTGGCCACTGCCGCCGACCCGCGCGTTTGCGGCGATGCGTTCCACATGCCGTTTGGTCCGCGTAGTTTCGATTTCGTTCACTGCTCTTTATTCCTGCACCATTTCCCGGATGCCGGCGTGGTTGAGCTGTTGCGGACGTTTGCAACGGTGGCGCGCCGGGCCGTCGTCATCACCGATCTGGAGCGGCATCCGCTCGCGTACTATTTCCTTCCGCTGACCAAGTTGATTTTCGGTTGGGACCGGATTACGTTGCATGACGGCCCGATCTCGGTGGAGGCAGGTTTTCAAGCGAACGAATTAGAGTCGCTGGCTAAGGCCGCCGGTCTGGCGAAAGCCCGGGTTTATCGGCATCGCCCGGCCTTCCGTCTGGCGTTGGTCGCTCCTACAGCAAGCGAAAGTTGATCTCGACGCTGGCCGATACGATCACCGGTTTCCCGGCTTTTCTGGCAGGATCGAAGCGCCACGTCCGGACGGCTTCGAGCGCGTTCCGGTCCAGTCCGGGATCCAGCCCCCGGAGCAGATCCGCGCGGCGAATTCGTCCTTCTTTATCGATCTCAATGCGCAGGGCTACGGAGCCTTCGATGCGGGCGTCGCGGGCCTGTTGGGTATAGGCTGGTTCCCGCTTCTCGATCGCGCGTGGCGGAACGATGTCCGGGGAGATCTTATAGACTCGCTCGTCCGGCGATTCCCTTTGCATGGCGGCCACCGGGAGAATTGCCGCCAGTAGTAGAATCACGGCAAGAGCCGTGGCTCGACGGCTGAGGGGAGATCTTTGGACCCCGGTTTCCAGCACCGACTGGATTCTGGATTGGATGTGGGATGGCCGCGCCATGGCGAGCGTGACTGGTACGATGGCGGCGTTCGTGCCGAAAGAACTCGATGCTCCAAGCAGTAAATCGGCATAGGAACTGGCCAGGATACCCGATCGAAGAACCGCATCGTCACAGGCCATTTCGCTTTCCCGCCGCAGCTTAGCGACCGCAATCCAAATCAGCGGATGGAACCAGTAGATTGCGCCGGCGAACTGTGCCAACAGTTGAAATAGCGAATCACGCCTGCCGGCATGGGCCGCCTCGTGCGCCAGGACGAGGGCCCGTTCGGCAGCGCTGTGTTTCTCCCAAGCCGCCGGAACCAGGATTCGCGTGGTCGTGACGCCCCACAGAAGCGGCATATGGATCAGGGCGCTCTCGATCACTGGAATCTTATCGCCCGCCGGCGAGGTAACATCTTCGCGATGGGTTCCGGCTTTCGCGGCCTGCCACACCATCCAGTTTCCTATTGCGATACGCGAGAGGACGAATAGAAATCCCAGCCCCCAAACCGATATCAGAAGTTGGTCCGGTACCGGGCGCGATCCGGCCGATGCGGCCGTGAACCCGGAAATCCGAAGCGCCTGCGCGCCGGGCGTCATAGGGAGCGCAATTTTCCACGACGGCAGCAGAAAGCTGAGCGGCGGCAGCAGCAGGGAAGCGATCAAGGTTGCTTGCCAGGCGGCGGCGCGATGGCTTGCCGGCTGCCTGCGCATAAGCCACGCCACAACAATGGCCAACAGCAGCAGCGCGGTAGCTTTGGCAATCATGGTTGTTACAAGAGACAAAAGGTTCTGGTTCACGTTATTTCCCCTCCTTTCGGGCTTTTTCAATCAGATTGGCCAGAAGCGAAAGTTCCGCGGGGGACATTTGTCCGGCGTCTTCGCTTACCAGCGTGGATACCAGCTTCGCGGCGGAACCTTCAAAGAACGTCCGCATAAGATGGCGCAGAGCGGATTTCTTGGCTGAATCGCGGGAAACTTTTGGCGTGAATACGTAGCGCGGCCCATCCTCTTCGTGACGGATGTGGCCTTTCTCTTCAAGAATTCGCAGCATCGCCCTGGTAGCCGAGTAGCTGGGAGGCGCAGGGAGCCCCTGCTGGATTTCCGCCGCGGTCGCGCGGCCCGCCTGGTAGAGAAGGTCCATGATTTGCCGCTCGCGGCGGCTGAGCGAGGGTGGGGTGGCTTTGCTCATATGCTAAAAAAGTAGCACTATGCTAAGAAATTAGCAAACATTAGCGTGCGCGTCAAGTATTATATTGAGGCGTGAAGCGGGATCCGGCCAGACGCCAGTTGGAAGAGGTAGTGAGGATGCTGCATGGCGTTGGACTACGTCACCGGAGTGTGGACCGCCGGGGAATGTATGGCGAACTGGAGGCAGGTGAAGCGGGAATATGCGGGCCGGTCTACGGCGCGTGAATTCAATTATCCTAAAAACGGCAGTCGGTTGCGCCTTAAACCCAAGACGCCCATTGCCCTCAACTATGTGGAAGCACAGGGCTTCTCACCCAAGAGGTGCACTGCGCAGCAGTTGAAAGTATCTGATTCGATAGGGACAATCCACGCTCGGACAGTCCAACTGCCGTTTTTAGGAATATGGGTATGTGCTTGAGTCAGGTGGGTACGGTCTCGTGGCATTTCGTGTGGCTGGCGCATTGACGCCGTCGTCCCGCGCAGTCCAGGGGGGACCGGCCCACCCGAGCTGCGGCCATAACAATTGCCTGAGTGAAGCACATACCCAGCTCTAGGATTATGGGTTACCGGCACGCTGGTTTGTGATGAAGGATGCTGGAGGGGTGCCCGCGGTGTTCACGCTTACGGCGATTGATTCCAGGGAGGTCTTTCCGGAGTCGACGCCGTTTCTCGACTGTTCGGTAGCGCTCCGCCTGAGCCGAACCAATTTCGTAGCGGCGTCGAAGGCCTGCACGGCGTATCGTCAACTGAGAAGCCGGACGCGGGCGTCCGGCGCGGCCCTGGGGGACCGCCGTCATCTCTATCTAGCCTAGGAAGCCCAGGTCCGGGAGGGCGAAGTTTCCAAGATTTGGGAAGACCTGCGGCATGGCTGCGGCACTGACGCCGAACCATTTCGCCATGGTTGCCCCGTATTGATCGATGGAGGTTGTTGGGATCATTGCGCCGCGCGTGCTTGAATCATCGGGCCCGCCCAAAGCCAGCGTGGGGAAGGTACCGTACAAATCGCCGCCCTTTACCGCGCCGCCCAGCACCAGATGATGGCTGCCCCAGCCGTGATCGCAACCCGAGCCGCTGGGCTGCAACGTGCGGCCGAAATCGCTTTCGGTAAATGTGGTCACTTGGCCGGCCACGCCCATCTCTACGGTCGAGTTATAGAAAGACAGCATCGCGTCCGAGATCTGGCGGAGCAAATCCCACTGCGCCCAGCTCTGGCCCGAATGGGTGTCGAAGCCGCCCAGCGAACAGAAGAATACCTGCCGGCTCATGCCGGTAGACCCCCGCAACCGGATGATCTGCGCCACTTGCTGCAATTGACGGCCGATCTCGGTCTGCGGAAACTGGGTGGACAGCGGGCTGCCGGTGCTCAAACTCGCCAGCATTCCGTGGAGCGTCCGCGCATCCTGGCGAACCTTATTCGCCGATTGAATGAGCGCCATGCCCGAGTCGAAGGTTAGAATTTCCTGCAAAGCCTGTAGCTTCGCCGCCGTGGCCGACGCCGGCCACGCCGACATTCCGTTCATGGAGAGATCGAAGCCGGGAATCAGGCTGGCCGATTGCACCGCGTTTCCGGTGCAGAACAATGCCGAGCCGGCCATCGAAATGGACGGCGGAAAGGTGGAAGCACCGTTCATCGGTTGCACCGCATCGGCCACGCGGCCCGCCCAGCCGGTACCGCCCGAACCGTTCGGATTCCCCGCCTGCATGGCGATTACCTGGTCGGAGTGAGAGAACAGATTGGTGGGGACCGTGGCCGTTCCTGTCAGGTATTGTTGCCGGCTGGTGGGCTGCACCAGCATGCCGACATTAGCCACCGCGGCCAGCTTCTGCTGCGCCCACAAGGCGTGAACCGACGAGAGCCCGTCGTTCAGGGCATAAGGGGTTCCGTTCAGCGCCGAGACCGGCAGCAGTTTGGCGTTGCCATCGGGCAGGGCCAGCGATCCGCGAATGGTCTTGTAGGCGTTGAATGCCGCCTGCGTCTGCGGCACCACCATGTTATGGCCGTCGTTTCCGCCGAACAGGAAAACGCATACCAGCGCCTTGTAGTTGGGGGCGCCTTGCGCGAGGGCATTCATCATGCCGAAGCGGCTGAATCCGGCGCTAGCCGCGAACGCGCTACTGGCGCGCAGGAAGTTCCGTCGTGAAGTATTCGTATTTTTCGTCATCGTTCGTTCTCCCTGCCTCAGTACTGAATCGCGAAATAACCCGACAATGCAGTCAGGTAAACGGCCGTCTGAATCCGGCTGTTGGGGTCCGATTGCGCCACAATCGCGTTGGCCAAGCTTTGGCGCATGGTCTGCGGCATGCGTCCGTAGAGCAGGATTTGATCCACCGCATCGATCAGTTGCGTGGTGTTTCCGGCCACCGAAGAGAACGGCGTCAGATCCCTGCTGAAATCGGTTGCCGGCTGCGTAATCACTTCCCACAGGAAATTTCCGCGCAGCACCGCCTCGGTGGGCGTGTAGATCTGAAACTCCGGTCCCACCAGTGCGGTTTTCGGAATGCGATACATGGGCGAGTAGAAACTGAACACCGAAGGCGGCGTCAGCGGAGTCTGCGCAATTTGCGAGAACAACCATGGAAGCCCGTTGGCCGGAGCAATGTTTCCGTTCAACGCCCGGGCGAACGATACGATGTGGAAGACCGGGTCCTTCAGCCGGCCGGCCGAGAGCGGTGCGGTGTCGTTGCGCGCCTCGGCATCCAGCAAGATGGCCTTCACCACGGCCCGCAGGTCGCCCCGCACGCCCGAGCCGTTGTTGTTGAACACCGATGCGATCCGCTGAATGTAAGCCGGTGACGGATTGCTGGTCACCAGGCTGCGAATCAGCCGCGTGGCGACGAAGGGCCCCACATTCGAATGTTTGAACAGGCAATCGAGCGTGCCGTTCATATCCTGGACCGTGGTTTGGTTCGCCGCTAGCGTGCAGCCGAGGAACGCCTTCTGGGTCATGTCATGGTTGGGATCGTAGGGCTGCAGCGGCGCGCTGAAATCTTCCCAGGCGTTATTCAGGTATCGCCACCCGGTCAATGCCAGCGCGATCTGTTGAATGGCGGCCTGATTGTAGGCGGGAATCGGCTTGCCAAGTGCGTCGAGCTGCTGCGATCCATCGGGATTCAGCAGATTGATGCCGACACTGAAGAGCTGCGTCAGTTCCCTGGCGTAATTCTCATTGGCTCCGCCGGCCGCGCTTGGCTTCATGCTACGTGCCAGGTCCAGATATTTACCCATCTGCGAACTAACTGAAATGTCGCCCAATAAAGTGCGGTAATTGCCGAATGCGTCCTTGCTCAAAATCTGCAGGTACGGGACAACCTCATCGGGATAGATATTCTTGTTCATCGAGATGACGATGATTTGGCCCAGCGCATTCGCCACGCGCTGCCGGAGTTGATCGGGAGCCTGCGAAAGCCGGCTCAGATACTGTTGCTGCACATCGCTGCTGGCGGCCGGAATCACAATCTGCGTTTCAGGAGTGTTGAACTGCTCAGTCAGCCAGGCATCGAAGCCGATCTGTTGTACGTGCGCCAGATCCGCCGGCGTGGGACCAAATGCGGCCTGTTCCAGAAATCTACCCGCACTTAGATTGACCGTACCCTGGCCGGTACCCGGATTAGGCGGACCCACAATGGTCGCAGTCGCCGTTCCGCCTGAAGCGGCATTCGCCACACTGGCCGCTCCAATGATGACACTCGCCGGATTCGGCGGAATAGCAGGCGCCGCATAGAGGCCCGTTACCGAGATCGTACCCGCCGAGGCGTTTCCACCGGCGATGCCGTTGACGCTCCACGTAACCGCCGTGTTTGCGGATCCCGTCACTGTCGCGCTGAATTGGCTTTTCGCCGACGGCGCGACGTTTACCGTGACAGGCGCAACTGTTACTGTTACTGGGGGACCTGCCGGAGCTTGTACGGTTACGCCGGCAGCGCCGCTTGCGGACGCGTCCGCCGCACTGGTGGCGCGCACCGTGACGACCGCCGGGTTCGGCACGGCCGCCGGCGCGGTGTAGAGCCCGGTATTCGAAATTGTACCGTTAGCCGCATTTCCACCGGCGACGCCGTTCACACTCCATGTGACAGCAGTGTTCGAGGACCCCGCTACCGTGGCGCTGAATTGACGCGTAGTAGCCGCCGCCACCGCCGCGCTGGCGGGCGACACCGTTACCGTGATTGGACTGGCGGCCGTGATCTTCAAATTGACGGTCGTGCTGGTTACCGCGCCAAGACCGGTGTTGGTCACCTTGACAGGGACCTGGGTTCCTACCAGGGATGCGGCCGCGGTGCCGGTGGCCCGCAAGCCTGTGGGGGAAAGCAGGGTCGTAGTAAGCGCAACCTCGCCCAGCTTAACCACGGAATTGGGCCCGAAATTCGAGCCGTTCAGATCTATGGTGAACGATCCGGCGGGAACCGACGTGGGCCGGATGCTCCACAGATTCGGCGGAGGCATAGTCACCGTCATGGTTACCGAGCCCGACTTCGTTTTATCGGCGGTATTCGTCGCCGTCACCGTTACCGCATTCATGGCGGGGACTGTGGCTGGCGCCGTGTAGAGACCAGTGGCCGAGACCGTGCCGAACGTGGAATTGCCACCCAGTATGCCGTTCACCGACCAAGTGACTGTATTCACGACCAATGGCACGTAAGCGGTTAGTTGCCGGGTGTCACCGATTGCCAGGCTGGCGCTGCTGTAAACGGTGATCTGCTGCCCTTGAGCGGTAGAAACCCAAATCGCCGCAACGGCGAGGAACTGTAAGAAACTTCGAGGTTTAAGCATTCGTGCGCTGCATCCTTCCTGACAATTAGATATTAAGTACCATTACTAATGTCGGTTCGCTGAAGCAACAGTACCATCGTTGCCCCGTCAATTCTACGGAATAGGGTCATTTTCCCTGAAAGCTAAGGTGACGACATATACTGCAACCATGGCAGGCAAGGTGGTGCTGGCGGCGCTTTTCGTAGTTGCGGGAATCATGCACTTCCTCACCCCGGCGCCGTTTCTGCGCATTGTGCCGCCAACGCTGCCATGGCCCGCAGCGCTGGTGGCGCTCAGCGGGGCAGGGGAAATCGCGGGTGGCGTGGGGATTTTGCTCAGCCGCACCCGGCGCTCTGCCGCCTTCGGTCTGATCCTGCTGCTGATCGTTGTCTTCCCGGCGAACATCTACATGGTGGTGGCGCACACCTCATTTCCCGGCATCGCCGTCTGGCTGCTGTGGCTTCGCTTGCCGACGCAGTTCTTGCTCATTGCCTGGGTTTGGCGCTATACCAAGTAGGATGACCAGACTGCTTCTGCTTCTGCTAGCCGCTCAAATTCTGCCGGCCCAACCACTCAAACGAATTTTCATCATCTCCGACGCCGAAGGCGTGGCTGGGGTCTGCCGTCAGGATCAAACCGATCCCAAAGATCCCGACATGCGCGCGCTGTTGGCCGGCGAAGTGAACGCGGCCGTGGATGGCTTTCTGGCTGGCGGCGCCGATGAAGTGATTGTTTGGGACGGCCACGGCGGGTCGGAGAGCCTCTCCGCGGTAACGATTCATCCCAAAGCCAAACTGCTGATGGGCGCCCTGCCCGCAAACATGACTTTGGAACGCCATTACGCCGCGGTGGCCTTTGTGGGACAGCACAGCATGGCCAATGTCCGCGCGGGGATCATGGCCCACAGCTACAGCTCGCTGGGCATCCAGAACATGCTGTTGAACGGAAAGCCGGTGGGTGAAATTGAGACCCGCACCGCACTGGCCGGCGCGTTTGGAACCCCGGTCATCCTGCTTACGGGGGACAAGGCCGCGGTGGAGGAGATGCTTGCCATTCAGCCCGCTACCGAAGTTGCGGCTGTCAAGGAAGGACTGGGGCGGTATACCTGCCTTACACTCTCAGCCCCGGCGGCGCGCGATCTGATTCGCGAGAGCGCCCGCAAGGCGATGGCGAAGATCGGGACGATCCGGCCTTACCGGATTGACGGGCCGGTTTCGATCCAAATTGAACACACTACGCGCAATTCGCTGAAGATGGACGCGAGCCATGCGGCCGGGGCCACGGTGATTGACGACCGGACCATGAAATTTTCCGGGAAAGATTTTCTGGAAGCCTGGATTCATTACCACATGTACTAACCTGGGAGATTATCAAGATACATGAATTCACCGGAACGGGATCTACGCGTCCAATTGGCCGCCGCTTACCGCATCATCGATCATCTGGGATGGTCGGAATTGATCTGGACCCACACGACGGTCCGAGTGCCCGGCCCGGAGCATCACTTCCTGATCAATCCGTATGGGTTTCGCTTCGACGAAGTATGCGCCTCGAATCTGGTGAAGGTGGACATGCACGGCAACATCGTGGGCGATCAAAACCAGGAGATCAACCCCGCTGGTTTCGTGATCCACAGCGCCATCCACATGACGCGCGCCGACGCGCAGTGCATCTTTCACACTCATACCACCGCGGGCATGGCGGTTGCCGCGCTCAAAGAGGGACTGCTACCGATATCGATGTATGCGCTGGGCTACTATGACCGCGTCGCCTATCACGATTTCGAAGGTCCGAGTCTGGATCTGGAAGAGCGCCGGCGTCTGGCGGCAAACCTTGGCGACAAGCATGTCCTGATTTTGAAGAATCACGGACTGCTGACGTGCGGGCAAACGGTGGCGCAAGCCTTCGTCCGGATGTTCCGGCTGGAACGCGCCTGCCAGGTACAGTTGGCCGCGCAGGCCACAGGGGCGCCGCTGGTAATCCCTCCGAAGAAGGTTTGTGAATTGAGCGCGGCGCTGAGCGACGACTTCCTGGTTGCCGAAGGGGACAAAGGTTATAGCCGGAATCCTAACCCCGAATTCGCGGCGCTGGTGCGGTTGATGGACAAGAAGGACCCGTCGTTCCGCAACTGACAAGTTGACGCGAACCCGGCGCTGCTATCTAATGTGTGCTATGCAAAGGCACGATTTTTTTCAAACCGTAGTGGCCGGCATGGCCGCCGGCAGCCTCAATTTGGCCAATGCCCAACAGCCATTCTTCGAGCGCCAACAGCCGGGCACTCCACACAAGGGCAAAGTTCTGGCTGCCATTCAACCGCACTCCGACGACATCGCCATCCTATGCGGCGGCACCGTCGCCAAGCTGATCAAGGAAGGCTATACCGGTTACATGATCCGCGCCACTAACGACGATATGGGCGATGACGTTGGCGAGCCCGGCACGGTTGGTGAAAACGTTCTGCGCAGCGAACGCGAGGTGGATGAACAAATGCGCGCACTGGGGTTGGAGCGCCATTTCTCCCTCAACTACAACAACCACCGCATGAGCGATGTCTCGCGCAACGAACTGATCTGCCGGTTGATCTTCCTGTTCCGCTTTCTGAAAGTCGACACCGTATTCTGCTACGACCCGTGGGGCCACGATGAAGAGAACCCCGATCACTACGTCCTGGGCCATTGCGTGGAGGCTGCATCCTGGATGGCCGGCCGCGTTCACGATTATCCCGAGCAATTGGCCGCCGGGTTGAAGGCGCGCGCTGTCAGCGAGAAGTATTATTACGTCCGCCACCCGGACATCAACCGCGTTGTGGACATCAGCGGAACGTTCGAGAAGAAGATCGACGCCAACCTCTGCAACATCGCCAAGGGACCTGGCGGGCAGCATGGATCGAAGCTGCGCGCGGAACTGGCCAAGCAGGGAAAGAAGCTGCCAATTCTGGGTGACGGCGACGACCGCACCGCGGATCGCAATTACATCAAAGAATTCATGCTGGCCGGGAATCGCGAACTGGGCAAGAAATACGGCGTGGAATATGCTGAAGCATTCCACTATATTGGCCCGCCGAAATCGCGTTTGGACGATTACATCCAGCAGAATGCCGTGCCGCTCAAGTAGCCGACATGGATCAACTTCTTCGTAAGCTTGGGTTGCTGGACGCTACCCTGATCATCATCGGCATTGTGATCGGCTCCGGCATTTTTCTTCTGCCGAACGTAATCGCGCGCAGTCTGCCGTCGCGCGGCGCGATTCTGGCGGTGTGGATAGTGGCCGGGATACTGTCAGCTTTCGGCGCGCTGGCGTACGCGGAACTGGGCGCGATGATGCCGGCCACCGGAGGGCAGTATGTATACCTGCGCGAAGCCTACGGGCCGTGCTGTGCATTCCTTTGCGGATGGGTATTCGTGCTGGCTGTGCTGCCCGGCGGCATCGCGTTTCTATCAGTGGGGTTTTCCATTTATCTGGACCACTTCATTCCGCTGAGTCCGGCCATGCGAACCGCGGTGTCGCTGTTGCTGCTGGCCGTGCTGTCCGCCATCAACTACATCGGCGTGGTGCAGGGCGCGTGGATTCAACGCATTTTCACGACTGCGAAAATTGCCGGGTTGGTGCTGGTGATCGGCGCGGCTGCTTTCTATACGCAAGGGCCGCCGCACGCTGAAGGCGCGGCGCTGCCGGTTTCATACACCGGAATCGGCGTTGCCATGACGGCCTGCCTGATGGCGTACAACGGCTGGAGCTACGTCAGCTTCGTGGCCGGGGAGGTCAAGCACCCGGAGCGCAATCTTCCTGCGTCGCTGATGCTTGCGATGGCCGCTGTCATTGTGCTTTATCTATCGGCGAATTTTGCCTACATGAATGTGATGACGGTGCCGGAGATCGCGGCAACGGAACGAGTCGGCTCCGCGGTGGCCGAACGCACCATGGGTTCCATAGGCGCTACGATTCTCTCCGCCATCGTATTGCTCTCGGTGATTGGAGCGATCAATGGCAACATCCTGACCGCCGCTCGCGTCCCGTTTGCGCAAGCGCGCGACGGCATGTTCTTCCGCCGTTTCGGGCAGGTGCATCCGCGCTTCAAGACGCCGGCGTTCGCCATTGTGGCGCAGGCGATCTGGTCCAGTCTACTGATCATGACCGGATCGTACGAAACCCTGTTTTCGTATTCCATCCTCTCGGCCTGGATCTTCTATGCGTTGAGTGTGGCGGCAGTGTGGGTGCTTCGCCGCAAGCTGCCGGATCTGCCGCGGCCTTATCGAATGTGGGGCTATCCGTACACTCTGATTCTTTTCCTGATAGTCTCGGTGTGGTTCATGGCGGATGCGCTGATCACGCAAACGAAGCCGTCGTTGATGGCCATCGCCATTGCCGCTGCCGGCGTGCCGTTCTATTTCATCTGGCGCGGCAAGACACCGCTCGTGCGTGAGTAAGTTTATTTACGCGCCGCTATGTGCTTTTTGAGCGATTCCACCAGCTCCAGAAATTCTTCCTTGTCGCGGCCGGTGATACTGTTTTTATCGAGTGCCGCAGCCATGTATTTCATGTTCGCCGCCCACTCCGCATCGTTGATAGCCAGTCCGCTGTGGGCCGTCTCCATGTCCCGGCCGACGTAGACGCAAGGTCCGCCGGTCATGGCGCAAAGCTGGTCTTTCAGCAGTTGCCTGGCGCGCTTCAAGGAGTCCGCGCTCCGTCCGGTGAAGCGGGTGAACTGCGGGTTGGCTCGAATACCTTTGAGGTAGTCGTCCGCGATGGCGGCAATCGCGTCATACCGGCCCACCCGTTCATAGAGGGTTTTCGTTGGCTTGTCCTGGGCGGAGGCCAGGGTTACGGCGAATAGGATGGTTGCGAATCTCACGGATTTTATTATCGCCTGATCCGGTCTGGTACGCTTTGTAGTGCCTGCCTGATGAAGCGCGAACTGGTTGTCAACGGAAAACCCCAATCCATCGATGTCCGTCACGAAGGCGGCCTGGTGCATTTTTCATTGCCGGACCGTTCCGGGTCCGCCTCCATTGTGGAAGTGGAACCCGGCGTGTTTTCGGTGTTGATGGACGGGGTCAGCTACCTGGCGCAGGCCCGCGGCACGGGCGCGTCAGTCACTGTCGATGTCGACGGAAGCGTCTTCGATATCGAAATCACGGATCCGCGGGCCCCGCGGCGTAAGACCGGTGCGCCGGCAGGGGAAGGGCGGCAGACCATTGTGGCGCCGATGCCCGGCAAGATTGTGCGCCTGTTGGTGAGCGAAGGGGATACTGTAGAGCCGGGGCAGGGAATTGTGGTGATAGAAGCGATGAAGATGCAGAACGAATTGAAGGCGCTGCGGGCTGGTGTGGTGACTGCGCTTTCCGTTGCTGAAGGCGCTACGGTGAGCGCGGGAGAAGTGCTTGCTTCCATCGAATAGGCTAACGGCGGGTAGGATAATGAGACTTCATGGCCGATCCTAGTTGTCCGAAGTGCGGCGGTTCCGGTTGGATCATTGCGGAGCACAATGGAATGTCCGGCGCCGAGCGCTGCAGTTGCGGTGGAGAAAAGCGCACGCTGCAGTTGCAGGAGCGGTCGAACATCCCGCTAAATTATCAGAACGCCGCATTCGACAATTTCAAATTGCCGACCGACAATCCAACGGCGCGCAACGGCCTTTCCATTGTGATCAACACTGTTCGTTCGTACGCCCGGGAATTTCCGGCGACGGATAAGCCGGGCATTTTGCTGGTGGGCGATCCGGGTACGGGCAAAACGCATCTTGCGGTGGCAGCCCTGCGGGCGTTGATCGGGAAAGGCTTCGAAGGTGTGTTCTTCGACTACCAGAATCTGTTTGAACAGATTAAAGCGGGCTACGACCCCTCTTCCGGTTCCAGCAACCGCGAGGCGTACCGCTCTGCATTGGATACCGAGATCCTGCTGCTGGACGATCTGGGCGCGCACCGCGTAACCGACTGGGTGGAGGATACCGTGACCTCCATCATTACCTACCGCTGCAATCACAAGAAGGCGCTGATTGCCACTACCAATCTGCCGGATCCCGATGCGGGCAGCATTGTGGTGGACCGCGGACCGGGCCTGGCCGGGAAGCCGGAGTATCGCACTACGCTAGGCGAACGTATCGGCATGCGGGCGCGGTCGCGCCTGTTTGAGATGTGCCGCGTGATCAAGATGCCGCAGGTGGAAGATTTCCGTTTGCGGCGGCGCTGAACTATTTCGCCGCGGCTACTTCGATCACCGCGTTCCAGACAAATTCCACCATCTTGTAGAGTGCGGTTTCCTGCAGACGTTCGTCGTCGCTGTGCGCGCTGTTGGCGGACCGGTCTATTTCGTCTATCAACGGACCAAACCCATACGCGCTCACGCCCTTGGCCCGCAGTTGCGCCATGTCTGTCGCGCCGGTTAACATGCCGGGCAGAGTGATAGCGCCCGGGTACGTCCTCTTGGCGGCGTTCTCCATGGCGCGGAACATGTCCGTATCCATGCTTGAAGGCTTGCCCGCGGGTCGGCCGCCTTTAACTGGAACTATCTCCACGCTCGCATCATTGATTACGCGTTTCATTTCGGCGAAGAACTTCGGCATGTCCTCATCGGGCAGCGCGCGGATGTCCAGTGTGGCCTCGGCCTCGGACCGAATTACATTCGAGCGGAAGCCTGCGTTCAGCATCGTTGGAACTACGGAAGTACGAAGGATGGAATTGTGTTCCAGTTCATTGGTAGCGAAATACGACTATATGTTCGCGGACTTTGCCGGATCGGCCACGTGGTTGTAACGGTACGCTTCCGCTGGCGTACTGATCGTCGCCAGGCGTTCAAAGTAGGCCCTTGTCGTATCGTTCAGGCGCATCGGCGGTTGCCATGCGGCCAATGCGCCGACTGCCATTGCGAGATGGGAAACCGCGTTGTCCGGACGGGGCACTGAGCCATGGCCCGCCGTTCCACGGGCGATCAAGTTTGCACCGCGCGAAACCTTCTCGGTGGTGGTGATGCCGACAAAGCGCGGCCTCCCGTTTCGCGCCAAACCGCCGCCGCCTTCGGTGATGGCGTACTCGGCTTCGATTTCACCCCAGTGCCGGTTTACCATGAAATCGATCCCTACTTGTGTGGTGCCTTCCTCGCCAGCTTCGGCCAGAAAGATCACATCGCGGTCCAATTGGACGTTCATGCGCTTCAGTAAAAGCATCACCATCAGGCAGGCAGTGACGATGTCTTTGTCGTTACTGGTTCCACGGCCGTAGACGTAGCCGTCCTTTCTTACGGCGGCAAACGGATCGACGGTCCACTTGCTGCGCTGCACGCCGACCACGTCGGTATGGCCCATCAGCAACAGAGGGCGTTTGCTGCCGTTTCCTTTTAGCCGTGTGACCAGATTGGCGCGGGTGGGGTCGAGAGCGAAGGACTTGGTTTCGAAGCCTTCTCGTTCCAGGATGCTTTTGAGGAATTTCGCGGCTTTGGTTTCATTTCCCGGCGGATTGCTGGTATCGATACGGATTAGCGTGCTGTATTTCTCCAGGATCTCCGGCGCCAGCTTTTGCCATTCGACGCTGTGCCTTTCCGCGGCGTCGGATGGGAGACAGCTAAGTAGCGCCAGGGCCAAGAGATTCTTCATTTCCCGATTATAGGGTGGGGATTTAGCTGCTTTGAGGGCAGCAGCGGAGGCAGGGGCCTCCGCGCGGGAGAGGGCGCCCGCCGTCCTTTCAGACCGCTGCCGTTGCGGTGTCGGCGCTGCCGCCGTAGATTGATGGAACTTTCGCGCCCATGGGCCGCAGGTACGCGGAGAGTTGGCCGCGATGGTGCGAGGAGTGCATCAACATGATGTTCAGGTAATTCAAACCTGGCAGGTTCCAGTCGAACAACTGAATCGGCGTTGAAATGTTCTCGCCTGATACCGACCTCAATTGCGCTGGCAGCCCCGGCATTGTCTCGTCGTAGAACGCCACAACGTCCGACGGTTTCTTGAATCGCTCGTCAACCGTTCCGTCCGGATATACGTACGATCCCTTCAAGATTCCGTCAATAAACCACGCGTCCGACGTGGCGAGATGAATGGCCAGTTTAAGCGCCGGCATCGACGTTGGGTGCGGCGTGTAGTCGCCTTTATCGTCCGGCACAGCGGCCAGAACGCTACGGGTCGTTTTTATTTCCTGTTCCAGGGTCCCGCTGAGGAACTCAAGGATGGCACTTGCATTTTCGGGAGTCATCGCCCAAAAATATACCCGATCTTTTACCAGTTTGCGCGCGTCCCGTCCGGCAGGCTCATGTCTTCATCGCGCCACACTACACCCGTCCCGGCGGCGCGCTGAATCTCTTTCCAGTTCATATTCACACCCAGACCGGGGCGGTCCGTGATAGGAAGATGCCCGCTGGCATCCACGTCAAATAGCGGCCAATCGGATTGCTCTACGTAGCGCAGCCAGGGGTCTACTTCCCCGGTTGCACCCGAGGCATTGTAGTGAATCCCCTTCGACCATTCCAGAATCCATCCGGCCCGGGATTGCGCCACTACTTGCAGGCAGGCCATGAAGGCGATGGGCGAGAGCGGACAGTGCGGAGCGATGGCGATGCCGTTGGCCTCGGCCAGAGCGGCGACCTCGGCTGCGTTCGAAATTCCGCCCACGTGTACCAGATCGGGTTGCAGAATATGCGCGCCGCGATGGGCCACGACGTCTGAAAATTCGGCCACCGTGTACATCCGCTCGCCGGTGGCAATCGGGACGTGCGTGGAGGCGGCGATGTCCGGCAGCCAGCGGTTGTAATCGGGCCGCACGGGCTCTTCAAAGAACAACGGGCTGGCGAATTCCAATTCGTGCGCCAGACGCTTTGCCATGGGAACGTTGCAGCGTCCATGGAAGTCGAAGGCGATGTCAACCTCAGGTCCCACGGCTTCACGGACAGCGCGCGCACGGGCCACTGCGGCCCGGATGCCGCCGTAGGTGTCAATGGCGGCCAGCGGCGGACATGCGTTCATCTTGATGGCTCTGGCGCCTTCGGAGACTACGCGGGACGCTTCCTCGGCCGCCGCGCCAGGTGCATTATTGTTCCCGCCGGCCCAGCGATACACCTTCACTTTGTCGCGGACCTTGCCGCCCAGCAGGCGATGGATCGGCAGGTTGACGGACTTGCCGAGGATATCCCACAACGCGATCTCGATGCCTCCAAGCGCGCTCATGTAATGCGGCCCACCGTGGTAAAACGATTGATCGAAGCAGCCGCGCACCAGCCGCTTGACATCGCGCGCGTCCCGCCCGATGAAGTACCGCGAGAGTTCCGTCACCAGCGCCGCCGTGGAATCCAGTTGGCCTTCCACCGTGTATTCGCCGAACCCTTCCAGGCCATTGGCGGCTTGGATTCGCAGCAGCCCCCAACGCGGCGGCACCTTCACTACTTCGATGGTTTCAATCTTCAATATCGGGTCATTCATATGTCTGTTTATGGAATGCGATGCGTGGTGTAAGCTTCTACCGCGAATTCGTCGGCGGTGATGGAATGCACGGTGACGTCGCGAAACTGGATTGCATCCACTCTCCGGCCGCGGCCTATTCCGCCCGCCACTGGAAGCGAAAGCATGCCGCCCAGAATCTTCGGCGCGTAGTAGAAGAAGATCTTGTCCACCACGCCCGATTCCAGCGCTGCCCAATTTACTTTGCTGCCGGCTTCGATCATGAGCGACAGATATTTTTCCTCCGCCAGCCAATCCACTACTCTGTGCAGGTCCGTGCGGCCGTGGTCACCGTCGAAGGTCAATACTTTGACGCCGCGGTCTTCCAGAATCCTTCGGCGCTCCGGCGAAGCTGCAGTCGTGGTTACCACCGCCACATCCCCCTCGGCACTCCTTACCATTTTCGAATCGGGCGGAAGGCGCAATTGTGAATCCACTACAATGCGCAACAGCGGGCGGCTTCGCGGCTTCATGCTGCGGTCGGTTAGCAGGCAATCGTCGGCAAGCACCGTGCCTATTCCGGTGAGAATGGCATCGGAGGCGTGCCGCAGTGACTGTACATGCAGCCGGGCCAGGTCGCTGGTGATCCAGCCGCGGTTATCCTCAGGGGCTGCGATTTTTCCATCCAGCGTGACCGCTGCCTTCAGCATCACCAGCGGACTGCCCGTGCGCATGAATTGGATGTACGCTTCGTTAAGCTTGCGGGCGGGCTTTGCGCAGGCATCGTCAATCTGAACTTCAATACCCGCCGCACGCAGCCGCGCGAACCCTTTCCCGGCTACAACCGGATTTGGGTCCTGCATCGCCGCAATCACTTTTGTGATGCCGGCTTCGATCACCGCGTCCACACACGGTCCGGTGCGGCCCTGGTGCGAGCATGGTTCCAATGTGACGTAGAGCGCCGCGCCACGGGCCCGTTCGCCGGCCTGTTCCAGGGCGACGATTTCAGCATGTTTGCAGTTGGCGTAGACGTGATAGCCGCGGCCCACCACTTCGCCGCCGCGCACGACAACGGCGCCGACCGCCGGGTTCGGACTGGTCTGCCAGAGACCGCGCGCGGCCAGTTCCAGCGCCTCCGCCATGTAGCCGTTACTCATTTGGGAAAGAGGGAATCGATGAACGTTTCCGGGTCGAAGGGCAACAGATCACCCACTTGCTCACCCACGCCGACGTAACGGATCGGAAGCCCCAACTCGCGCGAGATGGCGACGATCACGCCTCCCTTTGCCGTGCCATCCAGCTTGGTGAGCACGATTCCCGTCACGCCGCTGCTTTCAGTAAACTTGCGCGCCTGCTCCAGCCCGTTCTGTCCGGTGGTGCCGTCCAGCACCAACAGCACTTCGTGCGGCGCCGAAGGAATTACTTTCTGTGTGGTGCGGCGCATCTTTTCCAGCTCCGC